>CAZSEG010000167.1:0-1037 GCA_964605875.1 uncultured Chitinophagaceae bacterium | reverse complement strand
AGCCGATTCATTCACATTTGCTTATGATTACTATTGGATGATGGGAGATAACCGCCACAATTCGCAGGATAGCCGCTTTTGGGGTTTTGTACCCGAAGATCACATTGTGGGCAAGGCTTGGTTTATCTGGTTGAGTTTGGATTACAATGCTTCGTTCTTAAATAAAATTCGTTGGGACAGATTGTTTACTTCCGTGCATGGAAGATATGCGCCAACGGAGAAGAAGTTTACGGAGTAGCTGCGTTTAGAAAGTCAATAAGCATAAAATAGAAATATGCGTTTCAAAGATTTGAATGTTGTTATCACAGGCGGTGCTTCGGGCATCGGGGCTGCATCGGTAGCGAAGTTTTTAAGTGAAGGTGCTAATGTTTCCGTTTGGGATTTGGGTACGCCCTATCCACAGCAATTGCCTGCCGGTCGCTACCATTTCATAAAAATAAATGTGGCAAACAGCGATGAAGTGGCGCGCGCTGCACAGGAAACGCTTACACACTTCAAAACAATTGACGTACTCATCAATAATGCCGGAATCACCCGCGATGCTTCCCTGCAAAAGATGACGAGCGAGCAATGGCAGCAGGTACTGGATGTAAATCTCACCGGAGTTTTTAATTGTTGCAAAGCTGTTTCGCCCGTGATGATTCAAAACAATTTTGGCAGAATCGTCAATACATCTTCAATTGTAGGACTGTATGGAAATTACGGGCAAGTAAATTATGCAGCTACAAAGGCAGGGGTAATAGCCTTTACAAAAACACTCGCACGCGAATTGGGCAAATACAATATCACGGTAAATGCAGTTGCGCCCGGTTTTATCGCCACCGATATGATAAAAACCATGCCCGAAAAGGTAATAGAACTGATGCGCGAAAAAGTGCCGCTCAAAAAACTCGGCACACCCGAAGATGTTGCCAATGTGTATGCTTTTCTTGCAAGCAGCGAAGCGCAATTTGTTTCGGGCGCTGTGATTAGCGTGGATGGCGGTTTAACCATTTAAGGCATAAAAATCAGTGTATTTTCGGCTTTCTACTTTTCTC
>CAZSEG010000166.1:0-6230 GCA_964605875.1 uncultured Chitinophagaceae bacterium | reverse complement strand
AATCAGCAACAATGTTTTTTAAGAAACCGAGTTGGGCAACATTAGGGTCGGTAACTATCAAAGGCTTTTTCAACCCGTTTTTTTCAAGATAAGCGGGAAGTTCTTTCACAACACCTGCACCAAATCTTATTATGGTCGGGAAATTAAACTGGCTAATCATGTTTGAAATTTAAAGATGAAGGATGAAGGAGGTCTGATTGTATTACTTTACCTTGAACGCCACAAAGAAATAATTATTCAAAGCAACCACAGGTTTTAATTCAATATAATAGCTCTGCGTAAAATTCATGTAGGCAAGAAATTCGTGTTGCGGCACATTAAATTCATCAAACAAAATAATGTCGCCCGAATTCAAATACGGAGCCAAAGATGTAAGCACATACAAAGTAGAAGAATACAAATCCGCATCCAGATGAATCACCTTGCGCTGCGCGGCAAAACCTTCTTTAATATATGGCGGCAATGTATCCTGAAAAAGCCCTTTCAAAAATTTTGCGCGGCTGTCATTTACATCAGGAAAGTTAGAGCCGGTACTCATTTCTCCTGCCTTGAAACCGCCCCAGTCTTCCGGCAGACCTTCAAAGGTGTCGAAGCCCGCAAAAGTTGAATTAGGATGGTTATTGTGCGCCACCCACCATTTAAAAGAATGTCCTTCGCACACGCCAAATTCCACGTAGGTAATGGCATCAGTCAGCTTTTCATTTTCCAACAAAAACTCATAGAGTTTGTAACGTTTTGTGTAATCCCATTCAGCAGCGTAAAAGTCGTTGAGGGCAAACTTCCGTTTGTTTTCAGCGCTCCATTTTGAAACTTTAGAAAGGTAAGCAAGGTCAAGCAGCGCGGGGCTAAGCGGCTCGAATATTTTATGCAGTTTAAAGCGAATAAAAAGCGCTTTTGTTTTGCGAATCAGGAATAATTTCAGCGACATATTTAATTTTGACGAGGCGCGAAGGTAAGATTTGTTGCAACAGTAACCTTGTCGGTCAATTGAAATAATCCTGTTTTGTTGCAAGTGTACTACATTTGTCTTTTTATGGAAAACATCATACTGTTTGACGGAGTCTGTAACCTGTGCAACGCATCTGTATTGTTTGTAATCGAGCGCGATAAAAAGAATATATTCCGGTTCGCTTCCCTGCAATCTTCTTACGGGCAGGAGGTTCTGAAAAAACACGGACTAAACGCCTCTGATTTTGACACTATAATTTTGTCGCAAAACGGCACAATACACCAACAATCCGATGCTGCTTTGCGCATCGCAAAAGAGCTTTCCGGTGCATGGAAACTGTTATACGGCTTCATTATTGTTCCGCGCTTTATCCGCAATGCAGCTTACGATTTTGTTGCGCGAAACCGATATAAATGGTTCGGCAAGCAAGAAGCCTGCATGATACCTACCCCCGATTTGAAAGCTAAATTCATCGCCTGATTTTAGCAGAAGTGAGCCGCATTAAACCGAACTAAATTTTATCTCGAAAAATGTTTTTACAACTAAACGAAAAAGGAATTTCAAAAGCAGAAATATTTGAAACCTTCAATGAGTATGCAAAAAATGATATTGACTGGAAGCGCGGCAGAACGTTCAGTCTGGTCTTTTATCCGGGCGCGGAAGTCGCGGAAATTTTGCACGAAGCATACAATCGTTTTTCATTTGAAAACGGTTTGAATCCATCGGTATTTAAAAGTTTAAAGCAGATGGAAAGTGAAGTCATTTCAATGACTTTGAGCTTGCTGAATGCACCCGAAACTGCTGTTGGCACAATGACTTCCGGTGGAACAGAAAGTATATTGTGTGCCGTAAAAGCGGCAAAAAAATATGCGCAATCAAAGTCAAAAAATATGTTGCGCGGAAATATTGTAATTCCCGCAACAGCGCATCCTGCCTTCAACAAAGCTGCAGATTATTTTGATTTGGATGTGCGCATCGTGCCTTGCATTGGCGAAGAACTTGCGCCCGATTTGGAACAAATGAAATCGCTTATCAATGCCGACACGGTTTTGATTGTCGGCTCCTCCCCTGCTTATCCGCATGGGTACATTGACCCGCTTGAAGCCATCAATAAAATCGCCATTGAAAAAGATATTTGGTTTCATGTAGATGCTTGTGTTGGCGGTTATATGATTCCGTTTTTGGAGCAACTCGGGCATTCCGTTCCGGTGTTCGATTTCAGGTTGGCGGGCGTACATTCTATTTCATTGGATATTCATAAATACGGCTACGGACCAAAGGGTTCATCGGCTGTGGTTTATCGCAATGCAGCGTTGCGCAAGAAGCAATATTATGTTTATACGGCTTGGGCGGGAGGTTTGTATGCTTCGCCTGCCGTGTCCGGCACACGCCCGGGTGGCGGCATTGCGGCTGCGTGGGCTGTGATGAAATATCTTGGCAATGAAGGTTACAAAAAAATGGCAGCAGAAACTTTTTCCGCAGCAAAAAAAATTCAGGACGGCATCAACAAAATTGACGGTTTGAAAGTAGTTGGCAATCCGCTCACAACTGTGTTCTCTTTCATGTCCGATAGCAGCTTGGATATTTATCGCTTGGGCGATGAGTTGAGCGCGCTTGGCTGGCATTTAGACAGGCAGTTGCTGCCGCCAAGTTTGCACCTTACGGTTTCAAACGGCAACGTTCCTTACGCGGATGAGTTCATCAGAGATTTGAATATTTCGGTAGAGAAGCTGAAGGAAAACTCTTTGTCGAATATTGGCGATGGCATTAAGCAATCTTTGGTGCGACAAGCGGCAAAATTATTGCCCGAAACATGGATAAAAAAACTGTCGGAAGGCAGCATCAAAAACGTTTCAAATGATGACGGCAGCGCACAAAAAACTGCACCGCTTTACGGTTTGATGGGCGAACTTTCCGGATCGGGCACACTGGAAGAAATGGTATTGGACTTACTCAGCGAAATGAATAAGCCGCAGCAGAAATTGTAAAAGCGATTCTTAGTTCTTTCCGAAATACTTTAATGTATTGCAGCGATTATCATTCAAAATTTCTGCGGCAACATTTTGTAGTTGCGCGGCTGTTACACTTTGATATTTTTCGATTTCGGTATTCACACCCGCAGGGTTGCCCAACATATCATGGAAAGCAAGATTCATGGCGCGGTTCAGCACATTAGTATCGCCAAAAGCGATGAAACTTTCTACCTTATTTTTTACTTTGGTCAGTTCTGTTTCATCAATTTTTTGCTGCACCATTTCATTCAGCACTTCCTTAATTGCCTTGTCGCCTTCCTCCATGCTCACACCGGGATTCAGCTTTCCTTCAATAAAAAACAAACCCTCGTCAATGGTTTCGCTCAGGTAAGAAGCTACACTGCTGAACAGCTTTTTTTCCTTAATCAAAGCGCGATACAAGCGCGATGAATCTCCCGTACTCAGCAAGTCGCGCAACAAATCTGCCGCCTGATAATTTGCATGGTTTCTGTCATACATTTGGTACGCTTTGTAAATAGCATTAACCGGCACATCGGCATGATGTTCCAACACTCTTTCTGCCGTTTGAACAGGCTCTTTCGGCAAGCTGTGAACCACTTCTTTTTCACCGCGCGGTATTGCGCCAAACCACTTTTCGCTTAACTTAAAAACCTCATCGGGTTGCACATTTCCCGCAACAACCAAAGTTGCATTGTTGGGACGGTAATAATGGAAGAAGAACCGCTTGAAATCGTCCATCGTTATCTTTTCAATATGGCTTAATTCCAAGCCGATTGTGGGCCAGCGATACGGATGCACCTTATACGCAAGCGCGGAAATTTTATGCCAAACATCACCATAAGGCTGATTGATGTAATGCTCTTTAAACTCCTCCATCACTACTTTCTTTTGCGTGTCTAAACTTTCTTCATCAAAGTTCAAACCCAACATACGGTCGCTTTCGAGCCACAACGCGGTTTCAAGATTTTTCGCGGGCAGCAAATCATAGTAATTGGTGATGTCATTATTCGTGAAAGCGTTGTTCTCTCCGCTGGCAAACTGCAATGGCGTATCAAACTGCGGGATGTTCACCGAGCCTTCAAACATGAAATGCTCAAACAAATGCGCAAAGCCTGTTTTGTCGGCAGATTCATCGCGTGCGCCAACCTTGTAAAGCGTATTTACTATTGCCAATGGAGTGGTGGAGTCGCGATGCACCAGCACTTTAAGACCATTGTTCAGGATATGTTGTTCAAATTTTATCACGTTGCAAAAATTAAAGCGGGCGAAGCTACTAAAGTAATTCAAACACAAGTGATGATTACACAGATTAAAGGATTACACGGATAGCTACTGCTCACTGCCATTTTCCTTCTTTTTCAAGTGCATCAGCCACCACAAACACACTGCCTGTAAGCAATATAACATCGCCTGCTTTTGCCTGTTTTTTTGCGGTTAAATAAGCGGCTTCCACAGAAGTAAACGCATCACCTTTTAAATGAAATTTCATTGCCTCTTTTTGTAGCTCAAAAGCATCTTTTCCTCTTGGCACATTGGCTTTGCAGAAGTAGTAAGTAGCATTTGCAGGCAACATACTCAACACAGTTGTTACATCCTTATCGGCAACAGTGCCAAAAACAATATGCAAATTTTTGAACTGCGGCAAATGAGCAAAA
Source organism: uncultured Chitinophagaceae bacterium (assembly GCA_964605875.1). Lineage (GTDB taxonomy): Bacteria > Bacteroidota > Bacteroidia > Chitinophagales > LD1 > UBA7692. Next base: position 1,632 of record CAZSEG010000166.1, on the reverse strand, counting down.
ACCTCGCGCAAGCCGCCTTCATTATGCGCACTGTCAAATATCACTAACGGGTTTTGTTGCATTATCATCCACCGCCCGATAAAGTTGGTATTGATGCGCACATTTGCGATTCCATTTCTAATTGATGTGTCGCTGATTTTTAAACCGTTTTCACGAAGTCTTAGAATAGCTGCGATTGCAGTTGTGATATTTTTTTGCTGAAAATTTCCGGTTAAATCGGTAGCAACTTTTTCAAGCAATAAATTGTTTTTATACAAAACATCAAACTCATTACCTGATGGTTTTAGAATGAAATTTTGGAGTGTAATATCTTCATCTGCATAAGATATTCCGGCAGATTTTCGCGCAGCGAAATCTTCAAATACTTCCTTTGTTTCGGGTTGTGTTTCGCCAATTATCACAGGAATATTTCGCTTGATAATTCCGGCTTTTTCGGCTGCAATTTTCGCCAACGTATTGCCCAAAAACTGTGTATGGTCTAAGGTGATATTTGTAATTACAGAAAGCAGCGGGGTAATGATATTTGTAGAATCCAACCTGCCGCCAAGCCCTGTTTCTATCACACAGTAATCAACCTTTTTTTCATAGAAATAAGCAAACATCATGGCGGTTGTTATCTCAAAAAAAGAAGCATCTGTTTTAGCAAAATCATCATGATGCCTGTTTACAAAATCGCTGATGAAATTTTCTTCAATCAGCGCACCATTTATTTTAATCCGTTCCCTGAAATCAATGTAATGAGGCGAAGTAAAAGTGCCTGTTTTGTAGCCTTGCGATTGCAGCACCGAACTGATAATATACGTAACAGAACCTTTGCCGTTTGTTCCCGCGATGTGAATACACTTTAATTTATTTTGCGGATTGCCGATTACGTTGCACAGCGCGATAATGTTATTGAGATTGGCTTTGTAGGCTGCCGCACCAACGCGCTGAAACATCGGCAAACGATTCAGCAGATAATCTAAAACCTCTTGGTAAGTCATGTATCAAAGTGAAGCGAATTATTTCACTCTCTTTATTTTCATCACAACGCTTACGGTATCATTCAAAATTTTGATGTAGTTTAAGTCCGATTTAAACTCATATAAATCGGCATTTCCCTTATTAACTATATCAAAAGTGCCGTCTAAAAAATTGTCGGAACTCAAAACAATAGTTTCAGCTTTTGGTAAATCCCATCGCCCCAAAACTGTGTAAACATTCGCTTCATCAATGTTATAGTAAGAGAAAGAAATGTCTTCTCGGTCGTATTTAATTCTGTAATAAGCATTGTTTTTATTGGCTGTATAATCAGGTAAAAGCGAGTGCAGAAAATCACCGTCATTCACCGTTGCCGTGTCAATAAAAGCGCGTACTGCGGAGTTGCTTCTGTTGTTTATGGTATTCGTATCAATCTTAAAAGACTGTACCTGCCACAAACCTCTTACCAAATTATCCTCCCTGATTTTTCGACAGGAAGTAACTGTAAATAACGATGCTGTTAAAAGCAATAAAGAAAGTTTTTTGAGCATGAGTTTAACTGTTTACTGCTGCTGTGTTTTTGGCTAATTCGTGTTCCAGTTCTTGTGTCAAATCGTTTACAATCTGTTGCATAGGGCGAACATTCTTCACATATTCTATTGTTGGTCCTGC
>CAZSEG010000165.1:3215-6232 GCA_964605875.1 uncultured Chitinophagaceae bacterium | reverse complement strand
CATTGCTCAACCCACAGTCGCAATGGAGGCTCAATTGGCAACAGTGGGTATTTCCTGTACAGGAGCAAACAATGGTCAGGCAATTGCTTCTGTGCCATCGGGAGGAACTCCGCCATACACTTATGCTTGGAGTGGCGGGCAGCCGAACAATCCCATTGCCAATAATCTGGCTCCCGGAAATATTACGGTTACAGTTACAGATTCCAAAAATTGCACGGCAACAGCTACGGGTACTATCTCAAATGTTCCATCGCTTGCAGTAACGTTTCAAACAACCATTGACAGTTGCTTTAATGCAGGAAAAGGAAAAGCAATTGCCAATGTTGTTGGCGGTGTGCCTCCGTATAGCTATAACTGGAGTAATTTTATAACGCAAGACAGCAACTTAAATATCAGAGCCGGATCCTATACACTTACGGTTACTGATAAAAATAACTGTACGGTTGCAAATACAGCGGTAATAACAACACCTTCGGCACTTACACAAACTTATGTTAAACAAGATATTAACTGCTTTGGCGGAACAACGGGCAGTTTCAATGTAACAGCAGCCGGTGGCACAACGCCTCATAATTTTACATGGGATCCCTCAAGTGTATCAGGCGCAAATCCAACAGGTTTGGCTGCGGGTATTTACAATTATACGATTACAGATGCGCACAATTGCATAATATTTGGCGGTGATACAATTTTTGAACCAAGTGCAGCATTAACTGCAACAACATCGCATACTAATGTTACCTGCAATGGATTGAACAATGGTACAATTACCGTAAATACAAGTGGCGGAACACCTCCTTATACTTTCTTGGGAAACCCGTTACCTGCGGGGCAAATAACGATTCCAAGCCTTGCACCGAATACTTACGCGGGAAATATTACCGATTCAAAAGGCTGTACTTTTGCGGTGAGCGAAACTGTAACAGAACCTGCTTTGTTAAGTGTTACCGAAACACATACAAACGTTAGTTGTAATGCAGGTACGAACGGAAGCATAAACATTACTGTTACCGGAGGATCAACTCCTTATACTTTTGACTGGGGCGGAGGCGTAGTCAGCCAAAACCGCGCGAATATTCCTGCGGGAAACTATGCTGTAACTGTTACGGATGCCAATTTGTGTACCGGAACAGTTTCAGTAACTATTACCGAACCAACCGGAATCACTGCTTCTGAAACACATCAGAATGTTGATTGCTTTGGTAATTCAACGGGAAGCATTGATGTAACCGCTTCGGGAGGCGCGGGTACGCTGACCTTTTTGTGGAACGATGGAAATACCGGTGAAGACAGAACAAATATCCCTGCCGGAAATTATTCGGTAACTGTTACGGATGCCAACAGTTGCACATTTACGCTTGGCGTAACCGTTACAGAACCGCCTGTTTTGGCTGCCCCGACTTCTCACACAAATGTTACTTGTTTTGGCTTGAATAACGGAACAATCACCGTTACCATCAGCGGTGGAACTGCGCCTTATTCTTTCTTGGGAAATCCTTTGCCTTCCGGAGCAACCACCATTCCAAGCCTTGCGCCAAACACTTATGCAGGTCAATTGACGGATGCAAACGGCTGTTCCGTAAATCTTATCGAAACAATTACCGAACCAACGCAATTAACAGCAACTGAAACACATCAGGATGCCTCTTGTTTTGGTGCAAGCGATGGTGATATTGTTGTTACACCTTCGGGCGGAACAGGTCCCTACACTTATGATTGGGGCGGTGGTATCACAACGCAGGGAAGAAGCAATATACCTGCCGGAAATTATTCGGTAACAGTTACGGATGCAAATGCGTGTACAACAACTTTGAGCATCACAATTGCGGAACCGGCTTCTGTGCCTTTAGCGGTTGTTCCTGTTGATGCAGCTTGCTTTGGGGCAGATGGCAGCGCAACGGCAAGCCCCACAGAAGGAATTGCTCCACACACTTTTACATGGAGCAATTCTCCTGCAACCACAGCCACCGCATCTTTGCCTGCGGGTAATTATACTGTTACTTCAACGGCTTCAAACGGTTGCCGGCAAATCAATTCTTTTGTGATAGATCAGCCGACAGAAATCATTGTTGCTGAAACGCACACAGATGTAAATTGCAATGCTGCTGCGACAGGGGCAATTACACTTACAGCAACCGGTGGTGCAGGAAATTATACTTATCAATGGCAACCAAATGTAAGCACAAGTAACAGCGCATCTTCAATTAGCGCAGGTGTATATTCTGTTACAGTTACAGACCAAACCAATTGCACTAAAACGATTTCAGTTACCATAACAGAACCGACAGCCGTAAATGTTTCTGTAACAACAACAGCCGCAAGTTGTTTTGGTTTGAGCAATGGAAGCATCACTGCAACTGCCGGTGGCGGAACGCCTGCTTACTCTTTTACGGCAACAGACGGCAGCGCAACTTTTAATTCAGCCAATGGAAATTTTGGCGACTTACCTGCGGGTAATTACACTGTGGTAGTTACAGATAACAACACTTGCACGGCAAGCACAAACGCCATTGTAAACGAACCGGCTCAACTGAATGTTTCAGCAATTGCCAATGATGTTAGCTGTTATCAAAAAACAGACGGAAGCATTAACGCAACTGCAACAGGTGGCACACCGGGCTATAACTATGTTTTGAGTTCGGGAGCGAATAACCCAAGCGGCTTGTTTACCAATTTGGCTGCCGGCAGTTATGCTTTAACGGTTACAGACAATAACAATTGCTCGGCAACAACTACCGCTCAAATTACTGAACCCGATTCGGTGCAAGTAACGGTTGTGCCTAATCCGACAGAAACTCCTTTGGGCAATCCTGTGCAATTAAATATCTCAAGCAATCAATCGGGAACCATCAATTATATTTGGGTTCCTTCAACCGGCTTAACCTGCTCTGATTGCGACAATCCGGTTTTTGACGGCATTAGTACAGTTACATACACAGTTTATGTAACTACAAGTAATGGCTGCTCCGGCTCGTCAGACATTACAGCAACGGTAGTTCCTGATTATACCGTTTTTG
>CAZSEG010000165.1:0-3205 GCA_964605875.1 uncultured Chitinophagaceae bacterium | reverse complement strand
CCGTTTTTGTGCCAAATGCTTTTTCACCAAACAATGATGGCGGCAATGACTTCTGGCAGGTGTATGGCAACCTAAAAGCGGTGAAACAATTTGAAATTAAAGTGTTCAATCGCTGGGGCGAAAAAGTGTTCGGCTCAGAAGATGTGAACTTTAAATGGGATGGCTTTACCAATGGCAAACAAGTACCTGCGGGCGTTTATGTTTACACAGTGAAATATGTATTCATTGACAACCACACCAACACCAATTACAAAGGCTCGCTGACGATTCTGAAATAACGGAAAATCGGAAAACATAGTTGAGAGGTGGGAGGTGAGCGGTGAGTGGTGGTGACATTCTTTGCGCCTTTGCGTGAAACATAAGTTTGCGGTGTGAAAATTTTACATTAGAAGTAGCTATATGTTTCTATGTAGTTAAGTAATGGCAACTAATCCATAACTCACGTTATTTACTATTTACCACCACAGTTCCACATTGCGGTGTGTCGCATAAAAAATAGATTGAAATTGGAAAGTAGAAAATTTGAGGAGTATAACGCAGGGAAGAGGAAATAAGTATTTGTTGAGATTGTATTCTTCTTTTGTCTTGATACAAAAGAAGAATACAATCAAGGCTAATGATGCGATTTTGAAAAGGAATGTAGCTTTCTTTACAGATTCCCTCTCAGTTCCTGCTCTCTTTCGATGGATTCAAACAAGGCTTTGAAGTTGCCTTTGCCGAAACTTTTTGCACCGCAACGCTGGATGATTTCGTAGAAAACTGTCGGGCGGTCTTGCACGGGTTTGGTGAAGAGTTGCAAGAGATAACCTTCATCATCTCTGTCCACCAAGATGTTGAGTTTGCGCACGGCACTTACATCTTCATTGATGGCTCCTACCCTATCCCAAACTTCATCGTAATAAGCATCGGGTACGTGCAGAAATTCAACTCCGCGAGCGCGCAACTCGGCAACGGTTGTAAGAATATCATCGGTGGCAATAGCAACGTGTTGCAAGCCTGCGCTGCGGTAAAAATCAATATACTCTTCTATCTGCGATTTCTTTTTGCCTGCTGCCGGTTCATTGATTGGGAACTTCACATAGCCGCTTCCATTGCTCACAACCTTGCTCATCAATGCCGAGTATTCGGTAGAAATATCTTTATCATCAAAAGTGAGCAGCAATTTAAAACCCATCACCTCTTCATAAAACTTCACCCACTCGTTCATTTTGCCCAACTCCACATTGCCCACGCAATGGTCAATATGCTTTAGCCCAACGGGCTTTACAGGCACGGTACTTTTTTTAGCAACATAACCGGGCATGAATGCACCTGCGTAGTTTTTGCGCTCAATAAACTTGTGAATGGTTTCGCCATAAGTTGCAATGGCGGATACAACCACCTCACCAAATTCATCTTTAATAACGGTTGGTTCCTGCACGGGTTTTGCACCGCGCTTAGTAGTTTCTTCAAAACTTTTGCGGGCATCGTCCACCCAAAGTGCAATTACTTTTACGCCATCGCCATGCAGCAAATGATGTTTGGAAATTTCGTGTTCGGGCGAAAGCGCACTCGTCAGCACCAAGCGGATTTTTTGCTGCTGCAACACATAGCTCGCGCGGTCGCGCACGCCTGTTTCCGGACCTGCATAAGCCACCAATTCATAGCCCCAAGCTGTTTGATAATAATAAGCACTTTGCTTTGCATTGCCCACATAAAATTCGATGTGGTCAGTTCCGTTTAACGGCAAAAAATCTTCGGTTGCGTTGGTTGTTACTTTTTCTTCTGTCAGCAAGTTCATACATCAATATTTTAAGTGAATAATTTTCGTTTGGCGGCAAACATAGCACATCATATCTTTTTGAAAACTGAAAAAAATCATACGCGCATTTTGTTTCCCGAATGACTGCCGAAATTGAATTAGTATCGCATCATAATTTTCAACTAAAATGATTCGCGCTTTACGCAAACAACTCAGTCAAAAGTTCTATGAATTTATCAGTCATCAACAGTCTGCGGGCTTTTTGATTATTGGCGCAACTGTTGTTTCGCTTATCGTTGCCAACCTTCCTTTTCACGAAGCCGTTGAATCGTTTTGGCATATAAAAGCGGGCTTCAATTTCAACATTTTTCAGTTTGAATTATCGCTGCACGATTGGGTGAATGACGGCTTGATGGCGGTGTTTTTTTTCTTGGTCGGCTTAGAAATAAAACGCGAAATTCTTGCGGGTGAATTGGCATCTTTCAAACAGGCTTCATTGCCTGTGGCTGCGGCTTTGGGCGGTATGTTAGTTCCCGCAGGTATCTACGCCATTTTTAATTTCAACAATCCCGAAACTGCGCACGGATGGGGCATTCCGATGGCTACGGATATTGCTTTTGCGTTGGCGGTTTTGATGTTTGCGGGAGATAAAGTTCCCTTTGGATTGAAGCTGCTGCTTACTTCATTGGCGGTGGTGGATGATTTGGGCGCAATTATTGTTATTGCCGTTTTTTACGCGCAGGATTTGCAACTGAATTATTTATTGGCAGCGGGCGGTATCATGCTTTGGATGTTCTTGATGAATCGTGGCGGAGTGAAGCGTTTTGCGTGGTATCTGCTGCCGGGTATTTTGCTTTGGTATGTGATTTTTCAGTCGGGTATTCATGCCACAATTGCGGGTGTTATCTTTGCCATGTTTATTCCTTTTGATGCTAAAAATAAAGACACTTCAACGCTCGAAAAAGCAGCGCACGCATTACATATTCCGGTGAATTTTCTGATTCTTCCGCTCTTTGCATTGAGCAACACGCTTATCACATTTACTCCGTCAATGCTTCACGATATAGGAAGCCCCATGAGTCTGGGTATTTTTCTTGGATTGCTGATAGGCAAACCGATTGGCATTACGCTGTTTGTGTGGCTCGCCATCAAAACAGGACTTTCAACATTGAAAGGTTCTCACGCCACTGTCGGACAAATTTTGCCTGTGAGTGTGTTGGGCGGTATCGGCTTTACCATGTCAATATTTGTCGCCATGCTGGCATTTGACGACCCCGATATGATTAGTGCCGCAAAACTCGCGATTTTAATTACTTCCATTGTGGCTTCTGTTGCGGGGTTGTTATTGATAAAGAGGTCGGTGAGGTAATACTGTAAAATAAAAAAGCCTCCGATTTCTCAGGGGCTTTTTTGTTGCGGAGACAGGACTCGAACCTGTGACCTTTGGGTTATGAGCCCAACGAG
>CAZSEG010000164.1:4618-6234 GCA_964605875.1 uncultured Chitinophagaceae bacterium | reverse complement strand
CCGCCCATCAGATGCGCGGCTAATTCGTGATAACCTCTGCCGCCCTGCGGAACGAATTTATATTCTTTTCCGTTGAAAACAATCGGTGTTTTTTGCTCGGCATCGAACTTTACGGCATAGTATTTTTCATTCACATACTTAATCAAATCGGGATGCGAAAATGTAGTAGCATCCATCTTTTTGCACCAGCCGCACCAGTCGGTATAAACATCCACAAAAATCTTTTTCGGATTCCTTTTTTGGGCTGCCTGCGCTTCTTCCCAAGTCATCCATTTTATTTTACTTTCAGCAGCAGGTTTGTGAGCAGAAAACGACAAAACCGTGAAAACTGTTAGAACTAAAAGTGCAATCTTCTTCATAATATTATTTGCAGATATTGGGAGCTAAAATAGCAATTGAAAATTTAACCTCTGAGGAAGATTTTAAATGATTGAATAAGTTTAACCGGCACAAGAATTGGAACGTTAGCGGCTGCCCGAATTTATATCATACAAACTCCATCAGTTTTTTCATTCGACCCGGCTGTGCCCAGTTACAAGTGCCTTGCATTCTCAAAGAAGCAAGATAGTCCTGTATAAGCGGGTTTGTCAGTTTGCCATGAATCTCTTTCGCTTCATTTATTGTCGCTGCACCGATGAAGGCATTAAGCGATTGGTTTCCTTGCCAACTTCCTAAGTTGCTGTCGGGTTGCAAAATCTTTGGGGTGAATACACTGTCGCCAAATGCTTTCCACATTACTTTGTATGGAACGAAACTGTATTCGCCAATTCCAAGCAAAGCCCACCAATAACCTTTCTTAATCCAAGTGTTGATAAGCACGCCTTTTCTGCTTTCTAAAAGCGATTTATGCTTTGAGAGATATGCGAATAATCCCTCATCTTCTTGCAAAGTTTCAAAGTCAATTGGCTTGCCGTTTTCCTTATGAGGAATCAGAATTACTTTTTCCGGTTGCGGATTTTCTCTTGTGAGTGTAGTGGAAACTGTCAGAGGAAAAACATATTTGGAACTGACAATTACAGTTTCACCCGATTTGTTTTTCAATTCAACTTTGTCCTGTCCAACAAGTTTAAATGAATTGAAAAAGAAAATGTCGTTCGCCCCGCAAGTGTTTACTCCTTGTCGTGGCTGGAAGTGTTTTGCTAAAACAATTTTCTGAAAGCCGTCAAGCCGGCTTTCGGTTTCTTCATTGTCAAAAACGGTCAATGGGTCATTGGAATTAAAAAGTGGTTTTGCCTTGTGAGAAAGCCACTTGCCGTTTTCAAGAACGTGATATTTGATTGGGAACTTCTGTTTTTTGTTACGGTGGAATTGAGCGACCCCATATCGTCCGAGTATATCTTCAAAAATTTTGTTGCCGTTGAAATCCATAATGTCCTCAACACAAAAATCAACGCCTTTCGCCTTGTAATTTCTGAACGCCTGATTTGCTCCGTCATTCTGAAAAATTGAAAGTGGCAAAAAGAAAATGGCTTTGCCATTCTCTTTCAAATTGCCGTGAAGCACCTTTATCAAAATGAGGGAAGCAATATCAGTTCTTGCATTGCCAAGTAAAAGGTCTTTGGGATTTGCCACTAAACCAAATTCAAGAAAGAGGTGTTTGATTTTCTCCTTGTAGT
>CAZSEG010000164.1:0-4608 GCA_964605875.1 uncultured Chitinophagaceae bacterium | reverse complement strand
TGTCATCAAGGTCGGTGAAATTCACCCATGGCGGATTGCCGACAAGAAAGTCGGCTTTAATTTCATTGCTCTGAAAAAGAATGTCGCCTTGCCTGTAATTTGATTTTGGAAATTGAATTGAATAAGTAGAATTTATTCTTTGAAAAAAATTATCAATGAACTTTTGATTGAGTTCAATCCCGAAAAGTCGCGAGAGTTTTTCGTCCGTTAATTCAATTCCTTTTGACCGTGCGATAGAAATAAATGCTTCAATAAAAACCCCTTCACCTGCCGTTGGGTCAAGAATGGTTGCGCCATTCAGCCATTCATCAAAAAAATGTTTTTCAACAATCTTCTTTGCCCAACTTTCAGGAGTGAAGACAGCACCGAATTTTTTATTGTAATTATCTGTTGAATTTGAAATGCTCATAGTTATTTTTCTTGAAGTCCGTTATCGCCTGAATGCGTTTGTCGGCATCAGCTTTAACGCGCTTGTAATGCGTAAGTGCCAACTCGCAAAAAATGTCGAAGAACTCAGAATAGGAGCGATTCCATTCAATTTCGTTCCATACTTGATTGATGGTGTAATTCATCCGCACCTGCCCTGTGCCGAGATTTTCTATTCTGTAAGTATCTTTCGGCAGGCAATGAAAAGGAGCAATGCGGATATATTCAATATCGCGGCTTTCATTCTTTGTTCCAGATTTGTTGTGTCCAAATTCTGCAATCACAAAGATGCCTTTGTCATTCGCCATATATTTCAGAAGATTACCGACAGCACAAACTCCGCCATCGGAATATTTGGTTGTGTCAAGGTCTTTTGTTTTTACATCAAAGCCGAAAAACTGTTTGTCAATTTTGCAAGCGAAGTCAAAAATTGTTCTCCTTCCTGGAATGTTGAGCGGTTTATAGCCAAGTTCAGCACAAATTCTTTCCCAATTTTGTGTGATGCGTTTTTCTATCATCGCACCAAACGCTCTTGAATCTTCTCGTTCGGAAATACCCGAACGCAGCTCATCAAAGAGTTCGGAAACTTTGTCCTCAATAGTTTTTGATATTTCCTCATAGTTCATGTTGCGAAGGTAAGATTTTAAGCGACCATTTTATTTGTGAATTTAATTCCCGGCATAGTATCTGCTGCGAAGTAGAAATATTTATTTTGCAGTATAATTGGTTTTACATTGTTCATTTATTGCGTATGAAAAAAGGAGTACCATTTTTGTTTATTATACTGCTTGCAGTATTAGGTTTAATAGTTAAAGACTTTAAAAACGATACCCAAAACACTATCCAAAGCATTACCGCTACTACTGCTGATAATGTTAAAACCGCCAAAGGGCTAAACAGAAATCCCGGCAAAATCAATTACTCTAAACACGCACGTTGCCGAATGGAGTGCAGGCATATTGATGAAAATGAAGTAAAGCAGGTTTTACGTGACGGAAAAATCAATTACAACAAAAGCGATTTTAAAGGTGCGGATTGCAATAAACGCTATGCCGTAGAAGCAGTGAGCAAAGACAAACAAAGACTAAGAATTGTCTTTGCACCTTGCGGTACAGAAGTTACTGTTGTTACTTGTATTGATTTGAATACAGAGTGGGAGTGCAGCTGTGAAGGAGATTAGTTTTTTAACCGTTCATTCCCAACAAAAATTCTTCGTTGCTCTTAGTGCCTTTCATTTGTTGCAACAGGAAGTTCATAGATTCTTCCGCATTCATATCGCCCAAATGTTTGCGCAATACCCACATGCGTTGCATTACTTCGCGGTCAAGCAACAAATCATCTCTTCTCGTTGAAGAAACCACCACATCAATTGCAGGATAAATACGTTTGTTAGAAAGTCTTCTGTCCAATTGCAATTCCATGTTGCCTGTTCCTTTGAACTCTTCAAAAATCACTTCGTCCATTCTTGAACCTGTATCAATCAAAGCTGTTGCAATAATGGTGAGTGAGCCGCCTTTTTCAATTTTTCTTGCCGCGCCAAAAAACTGTTTTGGTTTTTGCAAAGCGTTGGCTTCCACACCACCGCTCAATACCTTACCCGATGAAGGCGCAACTGTATTGTATGCACGCGCTAAACGGGTAATAGAATCCAATACAATCACTACATCATGTCCGCACTCAACCAAACGTTTTGCTTTCGCCAAAACGATGTTTGCAATTTTTACGTGCTTATCGGCAGGCTCGTCAAATGTAGAAGCGATAACTTCTGCGCGCACACTGCGCTCCATATCTGTAACCTCCTCCGGGCGTTCATCAATCAGCAACACAATTAAATATGCTTCGGGATGATTGGCTGCAATGCCGTTTGCAATCTCTTTCAGGATGGTTGTTTTACCTGTTTTTGGTTGCGCCACAATCATACCGCGCTGACCTTTTCCGATTGGGGCAAACAAATCAATCATGCGCAAGGTCATGTTGTTTGAATTTCTGTCGGAAAGATGGTAGCGTTCCTGCGGAAAAAGCGGAGTTAAATAGTCAAACTGAACACGGTCGCGCACTTCTTCGGGTGCTTTGCCGTTCAGTAAATCAACTTTTAATAAAGCAAAATATTTCTCGCCTTCTTTTCGCGGGCGAACGTATCCGTGAACGGTGTCGCCTGTTCTTAAACCAAAAAGTTTTATCTGCGATGGCGAAACATAAATATCATCGGGCGAACTCAAATACTGGTAATCGCTGCTGCGCAAAAATCCATAGCCATCGGGCATCATTTCCAGCACGCCTTCGCCTTCAATTACGGCATCGGCTTCAACGCTGAAAATTGGTCGAAATTCCTGTCGTTGATTTTGCTGACGTTGCTGATTTTGCTGAAATTTATCGCGCTTTTGCTGATGAGTTTCTTTTGCAGCATTTTGGTCTTGCTGCTCGCCTTCCTGAACTTTGTTTTCGTTGGATGGTGTTTCGGCAGCAGGCGAAGAAACATTTGCGGAAGATGCATTATTTCCCGTTTCGGGTTGCTGAGCTGCTGCTTCGCTTTTAGCCTCTTGCTGCACTTCCTGCGCCTGCTCGGGCTGGGGTTCGTTGGTTTCAGCCGGAGTTTGTTCCGGTAAAACTTCGGCAGTTTTTTCCTCTTCTTTTTTGGGAGTTACCTTGCGTGTTCTGGTGCGCTTAGGTTTGTCTTCGGCTTCGCTTTTTGCAGTTTCATTTTCAACCGCAGCTTCAGGGCTTGTCGCTTGCGCATCAATAATTTTAAGAATTAAATCCTGTTTTTCGAGATTACCTGAATTTTTGATTTTCAGTTTTTCCGCCACTTCTAAAAGTTCAGGCAGAATCATGTCATTCAATTGAAGAATGTCGTACATGAATAGTATTGTTTAGTTAGAAAAAATTGCATTAAAATTTCATTGTTGGAAAAGGTTTCCCTTGCAGACTTACGTATCAATAAATTTTTGCTGAACACAGGCAGGTCTTTCCCGTAGAGGACATTGAATCCGTTGCAATGATAGTGAAGTTTTTGATAGTGCAAATTTTACCGGATAAAAATATCAACAAACATCAATTTCAACAACCGTTTCGTTTTATTTGAACGGATTGCGAAATACAAACGCTTTGGGTTTTATCGCCTTTGCCATTGGTTTCAGGATGTAGTTATTGATAAGCGGATTTTTATGCAAAATATAACCGTGAACATTTATTGGTGTTGCGCCAACGGTACTTTTTATTTCAGAAGCCGTTCTGCCGAAGTGAAGCGCGTGCAGCTTCTTTTCAATACCGCAGCATACAATATCATATAACATACGTTGGTAAAGGTGGGTTTCCTTATTTATTTCATAATTCAAACCAACATAGTGAACTTCGCCTTTGCCGTTCAGACAAAACAGCGAATTGAAACCGACTAATTTACCGTCAAGAAAATATCCGAAAACATGGTAAGCATCGGGCATCAGTTCTTTTTGCGCAGAAAAATAATTTGGTTGAAGTTTTGCGAGTGAGAAAGATGCCTGCCGCATGGTATTTTCATAAAGTTGATAGAGTTCGGTATCAAGCTGTTTTACTTCTCCGGTGGAAAGATTCCTGCGCTCAATATCTTTACTTTGAACCAAACACCGCTTGGCGCGAACGCGATATTTTGAAGAGAAAGCACTCAGATAATCATCAAACGAATGCCATTCGGGGCGCAACTGCATTATCATATCGGGTTCTTCATATATGCGGTTGAACTTATTTTGCTCGAATGAATTGGTAAGCGCAGTATCTTCATCATACACATCCGTCATCAAAAAACCGTTCAGCGATTTTTTTGTTTGCAGAAGATGTAACACCAGATTTTTGTAATGCTCTGCTTGGATTTGCTGCGGTAAATCTTTCAGCCAATAGATTCCTTTTTCGCCACTCATAAAAAGGTTTGCACCGATAAGCAGTTGCACATTTACCAATTTCAATACGGCATTTTGCAACAAAGCCAACACTTTGCCCGAGTTTTTGGTGTAGTCTTTCAGTTGCGCACCTGTAAAATTTACTACCTGAAAGTATGCCGCTCCGGCTATTTCGTTATCTTCCTTTATTAAAGCATAAATAAATTGCATTTTTCCCTGCTGGTTATTTTCCTGCAAGCGGAGATAGTTTAAATGATGAAGCAGATTGTGTTTCGGAATTACTTTTTGCCAGATTTCAACGGGCAGTTGG
>CAZSEG010000163.1:0-6261 GCA_964605875.1 uncultured Chitinophagaceae bacterium | reverse complement strand
CGCGTTGGTGTGCAGCGGGCGCAGTCTGCCAAATGTGGCTTGTTCAATAAAATTTAATTCGGGGATGAATAACTGTGTGGCAGCGATAACGCCTACCAGCATACCCACTATACCCCACGCGAAAGTTGCTATTGCAAAGTTTCGCACAGCGCGGTTGTCGTAACTGAATTTTTCAATTTCCATATCCTAAGACTTGGCTTTTGGTGAAGAAGATGTTGTTGGTTTATCGTCAAAAAGGATGCGAACTGAAGGCGTGTACTCGTCATCGTACTGACCGCTTTTTACGCTGATGATAAAGGCGACCAAAAAGCCCACCGCCAATATCAAGCTAAAACCAATTAGTATAAACAAAACACTCATGCAGTTCCTCCTTTTTGACGTGCCAAAAGTATCGGGCGGCTGTGCCGCAGATTATGACAACAGGAAGGAAAAGAGATGATTAAAATCATGGAAGACGATAGGCTGACAGATTTACTGATTGACTATTTGTTCCGCGAAGTGTGGTAAATTATTGCCCGAAAACATTATTACCGCATTTACTCTTGCACAAGATGTTATCGGGTTTTATATTGCAGGCATGAATCAGTTTTTGGCAGAAATTCACTTTCCGGTTTATATGAGCAACGAGTTTATTGATGTGATACCCAAGCAACGCGCTTTGGTAAATAAGTTGTTTCAGCAGGGCATTATTTCAACCTATTCATTGGCGTTAGACCGCTCCAAACTTTGGGTGATATTTAATTGCGCTTCGGAGAGCGAAGCCGTTGAATATTTAGAGAAATTTCCAATCGCTGCTTATGTTGAATACATTGTTCATGAACTTGCTTTCAGCGAACAGGTGGACTATTCCATTTCAACCATGTCGCTGAACTGATCTAGCAGTTGTGTTATTGGTTTGTTGAAATAAAAAAAACCTGTCTTACAGGACAGGTTTCGTCAAATTACTTGACATCAGAGCAAGAACAAATGAGAGAATTTTTTCTTGGCTTTTTAGTATGATATACGGCTTGCCATAGATAAGGTTTCACCTTCGGCAATATTTTTTACAAAAGTTTCGGGGAAGCGGTATTTCACGCCATCCGAATCATAAGCAAAAGCGCGGTAGTAAGTGTGTTCGCTGCTTACCTGCATATCTTCAATCGAATACTTGTTGTTTTTCAATTCAATTTCGGCAATAGGCTAGAAATACTTTCCATCGGTGCTTTTTTCAAGAATAATGGAACTGAATTTCTCTTTGCCCGAATGTGCAATTTCTATGCGCACACTTTGTTTGCCCGATGCAAAAGCATTTAAAGTTGAATTGCAGTAAAGTGCCTCATCAATTTCCGCCATCGGGTTGGTGTAGGAGGCTTCAAATACCTTCACGCCTTTTTCATAAACAGAAGCAGGGGAGGAGATGATAGTGCTGTTTGAAAAATAGCTGCCTTTGGTTCCGCTCAATATTCCGTTTTGATTCAGCAATGAAGTTCCTGCAACGGTTGCCGATGAGGTGTTTATTGCCCCCCGGTTTTCTATTTCCAACATGGTTTCAAAAACCAATTGATTGTCTAACTGCCCTTCGTTTAAAAGTCTTCTTACAACAGTGTTTCCTTTGTTTACCAGCTTGCCGGTTTGGCTGATGGCAACATCTTTATTGCCTTGAAACGAAGCACCTTTTTCTACCGTAAACACGCCTGCAATTGACAGAGGTGTGTTCAATACAACCTGTGATGTGATAATGATAGAATCGTTTGCATCAATATTGTTGCCCGGATAGCTTGGGAACCATATTTTTTCGTCAGTAAATTTGCCGTGTTGAGCGGCTGTATAGGTTTTTGCTTCAGAGTTTTTAGCTGCCAAAAGTGCGCATAGAATAAGCGCGCTTTTACTTAGGGTTGTAAAGTTTTTCATTCGGGTTGATAAAGGTTTCAGTTGTGTGTACGCAGGTTATTGAGGAAAAGTTACGGGGCACACAGAGAATTTGCTTGCGCAAATTGATGTTTCGCGCGGAGGCGAGGATGCTCAGAGAATTTCATTCATCATTAACCATTAACCATTCATAATTCATCTCTCACCTCTCAACTCCCACCTCTCAACTATCTCCGTTGCAGCCACTTTGAGGCAGCCACAGTATTCAAGACAGGACTTTGAATTGAATTTTGCTGTTGTAATGCTTTTGCCGCAATAATTGCCGCAATTAAAGACTCTTCATCATTTTGCTCAACCAATTTTTCGGGCGTGTAATGTTTATCTACAAAATGCGTATCAAAATTCCCTGAAATAAAATCAGGGTGCTGCACTACGAACTTCCCGAAAGCAAGCGTGTTTTTTACGCCCGTAATTTTGTATTCATCAATAGCACGAACCAAGCGATGGATGGCGTTTTCGCGCGTATCGGCAAAGGCAATCAGCTTTGAAATCATCGGGTCGTAATAAATAGGAATGTTCATGCCTTCTTCGTAGCCGTCATCCACGCGAATGCCCAAACCTTCGGGCTTTTTGTAGATTTCTAATTTGCCGATGTCGGGCAGAAAATTATTTAGCGGGTCTTCGGCATACACACGCAACTCCACCGCATGACCTTTTATTTTCAAATCCTTTTGTGTGAATGAAAGTTTTTCGCCACGCGCAATTTTGATTTGCTCTTGCACCAAATCTACGCCCGTAATCATCTCCGTAACGGGATGCTCCACCTGCAAGCGCGTGTTCATTTCAAGGAAATAAAAATTGAGTTGCTCATCTACCAAAAACTCCACCGTGCCTGCACCACGATAATTGCACGAATGCGCAACGTTCACCGCAGCCGCGCCAATAGCCATGCGTTTGGTTTCATCCAAACATGAGCTTGGCGCTTCTTCCACCACCTTTTGATGTCTGCGCTGCACCGAGCATTCGCGCTCAAAGAGATGAACGATGTTGCCGTGTGCATCCGCCAACACCTGCACTTCTATGTGCTTTGGCGAGCCGACATACTTTTCAATAAAAACGCTGTCATCGCCAAAAGAACTTTTCGCTTCGCTTTGCGCGCGCTGCATTTGTTCTTCTAATTCATTTTCATTTTGCACCACGCGCATACCTTTGCCGCCACCGCCTGCGCTTGCTTTTATCAAAATTGGATAGCCGATTTTTACCGCCAATTTTTTTGCTTCTGCAACATCGGTAATGGCGCCATCGCTGCCCGGCACCATCGGTATGTTGAATTGCTTTGCAGCTTCTTTGGCTGCAAGTTTGCTGCCCATGATTTCGATGGCGTGTGGTGTTGGTCCAACAAAAATTATTCCCGCATCTTCAACGGCTTTTGCAAAGGCTGCATTTTCGCTCAAAAAGCCGTAGCCCGGATGAATGGCATCTACATTCAATTGCTTGGCAACAGCAATAATTTTATCGCCCAACAAATAAGAATCTTTGGAAGCAGCCGCACCAATGCAAACAGCTTCATCGGCATACTTTACAAAAGGCATCAGCCTGTCGGCTTCCGAAAAAACGGCAACGGTTTTAATGCCCATTTCTTTTGCCGAGCGCATGATGCGCAATGCAATTTCTCCGCGATTGGCTATAAGTAGTTTTTTCATTTTTGATTTATGATTTTAGAAGTGTGATTGGCGATTATTGGTTTAAAATCCCACAGCTTTTGTTGTGTGATATTCCATCTCATATTCCTTGTGTTCGTCAAATGTAAAAATCAGTTGTTCTGTTTGTGGAATTTCATCTATGTAATTTGAAATGAAAAGCTCTTTCCCTTTTTGGTCGGAATTTTCGGTTATGTTTCTCATGCCGTAAGTCAAATTCCATGGAATAATATTTGCGAAAGAAAACAACTCCCTGATGTAATCGCAATCGTCATAAGTAATCAGCCATTTGTGATTGCAGTTTTTCATTGTTTCGGCAAATTTTTGATGGTCAAATGCTTTATGCAGGTTTCCGTTCTTGCCATACAAAGCCGATTTTGTTGCAGAATAATAAGGCGGGTCAAGAAAAATGAAAACATTTTCCCCTTCTTTATTTACAACTTCTTCATAGCTCAAATTTGTAATTGCAGAGCCGTTGATGATTTTGGCAAATTCGTTCAATCGCTGAATACTGCTTTCCGTAAACCGTCCTGTAAATGCGCCTTCACTGAAACCGCCACTCAAACTTGTTCCCGAAAAAGTAATTCGGTTGTAGATAAAAAATGCAGCCGCTCTCTCTAAATCATCAAATGTGCTAATGTTTTTATTCAAGAATTGATGTAATTCTTTACCGACAGGAAATTGGTTTCGCCACTCATAAATTTTAGCAATCAAGCTGTCCACATCTTTTTGCGACATTTCCCAAAATTTATACAACTCAAAATACAAATCATTTATCCAAAATTTTTTGTTCGAAAAACGTTGTTTTGCATAAATAAAAACAGAGCCGCCACCAACAAAAGGTTCACGAAATTCGTCAAAATCGGGCAGTAATTTTGCAATCAAATTTACTGCACGGCTTTTGCCTCCCGGATACCTTAACGGACTTTTTATCATTTTGAAAAACCGATTTTGATGGTGAAATTATTGGCTTCGGCTTCTCTCAAAATATCGTGAAATAGAATTGCTTTTTCGTTGAAAATTTCGTTTTCACGCTGAAAATCCAAAATTTCTTTTGATGAACTGTTTGATGTAATGCTACCTTTTAGTTTTGAAGAAGTCAAGCTCAAAACAGCTTCGCTTTTTATTTTCTTTCCATTAACGGTAACATCTGTGAGATTACTGTAAAGAATCATTTTAAGCAAACCGTCTTTGATGTCGCCTTTGCTTGGCAGAATAGTGTTTTTGCTGTGTTTTCCTTCAATCAGATAAACTGTATTTTTTGAAATTTCAATTTCATCAACCGTAAAAAAATATTGTCCGCCCAAATAATTGTTGATGGTAATTTTTGCTTTTGAAAGTGTAGCTAAACTTTCTTTCGGTTGTTGTGTTGCAAATTCTCTTGCCTGTGCTTTTTGCGCTTTGCCTCTCGAAAACTCCATAAACAAAGAAACATCCTGTCCGATTTTTTCTTTGAAATTATCTATGCCCGAAATGTTGTGCAATGGAACTTTCGTTGTTGTTTCAATTTTTGAGTAAGCTGATTTGACTTTGTTAATAATGTTGTGAAGATTGGTATTGAGTTCGTTTAAATTCCAATGCAAAGCCGAACTGTGATATTGCTCAATTTCTTTGATTTTGGAAATTACATACTCGTTGTTGAATTGCTGGTCGGTAATTTTCAGCTTGTTTCTCGGATTAACTTCCGCTTTGTCGTAGTAAGCAAAAATTACAAAAACGTCAAGCAACGACATCAGCGAAACTGTATCCCATTGAATAAAATCTCTGTCGCCTCTTGCGCCTTCATCTTTTACGATTGGAATAACCGTGATTTTCTTTGATGTATTCAGTGAATTGTAAACTCTTTCAAACGGATAGGAACGGGTTCGTTTTGGCGAAACCCATTTTGATATTGCAAAAGTATTTTTCTCGTTCGTCAGTAAACAAGTTGCAGGAACAGCGTTAATATCAAAGTCTTTCAAGGCAATTTGTTTCAAATTTTCGGTTAAAAAGACTTTGTATGTAATACCTGTTATTTTTCCTGCTATGTTCATCTGAAACTTGTCCGTTTATCTTGTTTGGAAGTTTACGAAATTATGTTTGTCGAGAGTTTTTTAAGTGTATTTTACAACTCATTTATTCCAAATTATACTCCTTGATTTTCCGGTACAAAGTTCTTTCCGAAATGCCTAAATCTTCGGCTGCATCCCTGCGTTTGTTGCGATGCTTTTTTAATGCTTTGATGATTAACTCACGTTCTTTATCTAACAAAGAAAGATTCTCGTCTATCGTTTCGTGATTCTGATAATCCTGTTTGTCGTGCATAATCACGGGGCGGTGTTCTGCACCCGAACCGAGAATGATTGCTTGGTTTCCTGTTGGGGGAATAAATGACGGAACCGCATTCGGTAAATCGCCTGTTTCAAAAGTGTGTTGTGTGGGAACACCCTTTGCAATATCAAACACAAATTGCTTCAAGTCGTTCAAATCTTTCTTTACATCAAAAATAAGTTTGTATAAAATCTCGCGCTCCGTAAAGCCCGTGCCTGAACCGTCAAAGGCATTACTGTTCGTTAAAGCAGGTAGCTTATTGCTGGCGATGTCCGGCACAATATCAATCAGTTGTTGCGCGCTTACTTCGCGTTCCAAAGCAAGGATAGAAACCTGCTCGGCAACGTTTTTCAGTTGGCGCACGTTGCCGGGCCAATTGTATTTTACTATTAAATGTCTTGCT
>CAZSEG010000162.1:0-6295 GCA_964605875.1 uncultured Chitinophagaceae bacterium | reverse complement strand
CTTGCCGCCTGCGAAGGCGGCAAGCGAGCGCGAAACTTCATAGCTGAAATCCACGTGTCCGGGCGTGTCAATTAAATTCAAAACAAACCGCTCGCCATTGCGCACAAAATCCATTTGTATGGCATGGCTTTTTATGGTGATGCCGCGCTCGCGCTCCAAATCCATATTATCCAGCACGGTGTCCATCATTTCGCGTTCGCTGATGGTTTTCGTGGTTTCAATCAGCCTGTCGGCAAGGGTGCTTTTGCCGTGGTCAATGTGCGCTATGATGCAGAAGTTGCGAATGTTTTTCATGCTGAAATTAAATTTAAAAAACGCGCGAAAGTACGTTTCTAAACGGATAATGAGGAAGGAAAAATAAGCGCGTAAAAACTGCAATGCGTTAAACTGTTGCCCGACATTGGCGCATATCAAAAAATGAAAACGAATTTTTGGCACGGCAATTGACTATACACCTTATCTATTGTAAACCAAAGAGAGAACTGACATGATGGCTTTTGAGCTTTTATCGCCAAACGGAGACGAAGAGGGGGATTTTTTACCCATCATACCGGAGGATGACGACAACAACCAACCCGTTGATATACCTTTAGAATTGCCTATTTTGCCTCTGCGCAATACGGTGCTTTTTCCGGGTGTGGCAATACCTATTACTGTGGGCAGAGATAAAAGTATTCTGTCTGTCAAAGAGGCATACCGCACCAAAAAACTGATTGGCGTTGTAGGACAACTTGACCCAAATGTAGAGGAGCCTGAATACAAAGATATTTTTCAGATAGGCACTGTAGCGCAAATTCTGCGCATGATAAAAATGCCTGATGGCTCCAGTACGGCTATCATTCAGGGGCGCAACCGCTTTGTGGTTTCCGATTTGGTAAGCAGCGAACCTTTCATCAAAGCGAAAATCGAATTGTTGCACGACATCATTCCTATAAACGACAAGGAATTTGATGTGGTTGTAGAATCCATCAAAGACCTTGCAAACAACATCATTAAGCAAAGTCCGCAAATACCGAGTGATGCTTCTATTCTGTTGAAGAATATTGCCAATCCGGTTACGCTCGTGCATTTTATTTCTTCCAACTTAAATATTGAAATTGGTAAAAAACAGAAGCTGCTGGAGATAGCTGACATGCGCGAGCGGGTGCAATTGGTGCTGAAATATTTGCAGGATGAATTGCAGATGCTGGAAATGAAAAACGAGATTCAGAACAAAGTAAAAGGCGAGTTCGATAAGCAGCAGCGCGATTACTTTCTGAACCAGCAACTCAAAACCATTCAGGATGAATTGGGCGTAAATAATACCGAAAAAGACATCCATCGCCTGAAAGATAAAATGGCGAAACTGCAACTCACGCCACAGGTGAAAGAAGCCATGGAGAAAGAGTTGGAGAAATTGCAACGCATGAATCCTGCTGCTGCGGAATTTAGTGTGGTGATGAATTACGTGGATTTGGTGCTGGATTTGCCGTGGGGTGTTTACACCAAAGACCATTTCAATATCAAGAAATCAAAAACTGTTTTGGATAAAGACCATTACGGCATTGATAAAGTAAAAGAGCGCATACTGGAATACCTTGCCGTGTTGAAGTTGAAAGGTGATATGAAAAGCCCGATACTTTGCTTGGTTGGTCCTCCGGGCGTGGGTAAAACTTCGCTTGGACAAAGCATTGCGCGGGCTTTGGGCAGAAATTACGTGCGCCTTGCATTAGGTGGCTTGCATGACGAAGCGGAAATAAGAGGACACAGAAAAACATACATTGGCGCTATGCCCGGGCGCGTGGTGCAATCCATCAAGAAAGCGAAAAGCAGCAATCCTGTAATGATTTTGGATGAGATTGATAAGATAGGAAACAACTTCCGTGGCGACCCGTCAAGCGCATTGCTTGAAGTGCTTGACCCTGAGCAAAACAAGGCGTTTTACGACAACTACTTAGAGTTGGAATATGATTTGAGCAAGGTGCTTTTTATTGCTACTGCCAACTCGCTAAACACCATTCAACCCGCCCTGCGCGACAGGATGGAAATTATACCGATTGAAGGTTATCTGATTGAAGAAAAAATTCAGATTGCCAAGAAACATTTGCTGCCGAAACAATTGGAAAATCACGGCTTGAAAGCAAAGCAGGTGGCGTTTTCTGATAAACTACTGGAATCGCTGATTGAGCAATACACCAAAGAAAGCGGTGTGCGCGAGTTGGACAGAGTGTTGGCGGCTGTGATGCGCAACATCGCCAAAAAAGTTGCCGAAGACAGCAAGTACAACCCTGTGTTGAAGGAAGAAGATTTGCATAAAATACTTGGACCCGAAAAGTTCGATAAAAGCATTTATGCCGAAGAGCAATTGCCGGGCGTGGCAGTTGGCTTGGCTTACACTTCGGTAGGTGGCGACATTCTGTTTATTGAAACTACATTAAGTAAAGGAAGCGGCAACCTCACCATTACAGGAAACTTGGGTGATGTGATGAAAGAAAGCGCATCGCTTGCGGTTACTTATCTCAAAGCACATGCGTTTGAAATCGGTATCAATCCCGATGTTTTTAAGAACGTAAATATTCACATTCACGTACCGGAAGGCGCAGTGCCGAAAGACGGACCAAGCGCAGGTATAACGCTGCTTACAGCCTTAGCTTCGTTGTTTACGCAGCGCAGGGTAAAACCATTTATGGCAATGACGGGCGAAATTACTTTGCGCGGAAAAGTGATGCCCGTAGGTGGAATTAAAGAGAAAATTCTTGCAGCAAAACGCGCAGGCATCAAAGACATTATCATTGGTGAAAAGAATCGCAGAAACGTAGAAGAAATCAGCGCAGATTTTATTAAAGGTTTGCGCTTCACTTACGTAAATACTATGGAAGAAGTGTTGGATGCCGCCTTGCTGAAAACCAAAGTGAAAAACGGTATTGACTTTGAAGTGTTCTTGAAGAAAGAGGATACGAGTAAGGTATCGGCTAATTAAGTTTAAATGCCGCCTAATACAATTTGTCATCCACCCAATAGTTTTGGACATAGCTCATCAGTTTTACTGCAATCAACTATGTTTGTGGCTTAATGAGTTATTTCCAATACCAACACAAAGGAAAAAAAAGCATCTTCGATATAAAATACATCATAGCTTGTTTTACTTTTTGTAAGGCTGATTACATCAAATCGAATTTCATTTTTCAAGTTATTCCCTTCCATAAAATGTAATGCCGCATTGCTGACAAGCTGTTGTTTTTTCTTCGTAATGGATTCTTCGGGAAAGCCGAAGTTTGAAGACGAGCGCGTTTTTACTTCGGTGAAAATGATAAGGTTTTGATGCTTTGAAATAATATCAATTTCCGCTTTTTCAAAACGATAATTGCAGGCAAGAATTTCATGTCCTTTGTTTTTCAGAAATTCCACTGCAAAGGCTTCTCCTTCTTTACCAATAATATTATGCTGCGCCATTTTTGCAGGATAAATGTCTGTAATTATTTCTGTTGTATGAGTATTTAAATTTTGCCCCGAATAATCTAAGATTAGTTAGAGATTTTTACTTTCACTTCCTCTGTTGCTTGAAGAAAGACGCGCCTTGTTCTGTGAGTTTGTTTACATAAACGACAGTATCTTTTTTAAATCGCAAATAACTTTCCTGCTCGCCCAAAAAGAAATCGCCCATGATAAATTCTCTGCCGTTTATGAGCCACATTACAAATCCGTCTGCCTTTTTCAGAGTATCATTTGCTGTTTGTGCATCCAACAAAGAATTAAACATTTTCACGTTTCTGCCTTCCAGCGATAAACTTGTTGTTGCAGGAAAATTGTAAACAACGTCAGCTTGCGTAGTTGAATCGCGCAAAGTGTAAAACATTTTTGCAGGCAACGCGCCTTTATTGGTTTGAGCAATTGTAACAGCAGAAAAAAGCAAAAAGAAAAATGAAAAAAGCAGAAGCAGACGAACCACGATTGTAAAATTTAGTGGTGTAAGGTTAAGCAGAATTTTGTTGCGTTACAGCCTGTTTCAAACATTATATGCAAAACTCTCATTTATATTCATACCTTTGCGCCCGTTTTTAAAACAACATACACGAGCGGTGATAGATGTGAACTAAAATTTCACACAACACCGTAAGAGTTTTTCAAAGCGCACCGGGCAACTGAATTCAAAGCCTTGTATGCTTTGTTTCTTTTGCGAGAGATGATTAAATCCCGAAAAGCGCAGGTTCAAAATGCTTCATAGCATAACCACCTTTCAATTTTTCATTTCACATTATTCTCACTGAAAGTGTGTGCGGTATCATTTTAAATTTTAAACAATCATGGAAAAGTTCCGCGAGCTCGGATTGAGCGAAGCTACGCTTGATGCGTTAGCAAAAAAAGGGTTTGAAGAACCCACGCCTATACAGGCGCAAACCATTCCGCTTTTAATTAAAGGCGAGAAAGACATCGTTGGTCAGGCACAAACAGGCACAGGAAAAACTGCTGCTTTCGGTTTGCCGCTCATCGAATTATTAGACGACAACCTTAAAAAAGTACAGGCGTTGATTCTTGCGCCAACGCGCGAATTAGCCGTGCAGGTTGCCGAAGAAATCACTTCATTTAAAGGAAGTAAACGCTTGCAGGTTTTACCCGTGTATGGTGGACAAAGCTACGAGTTGCAGATTCGCGGTTTGAAACGCGGAGCGCAAATTGTGGTGGGTACACCGGGCAGAATCCGTGACCACATTGATAAGCGCACTTTGGATTTATCAAACGTTACACACGTGGTGTTGGACGAGGCTGATGAAATGCTGAACATGGGCTTTCAGGAGGAAGTGGAAGAGATTTTGAAATCGGTTCCTGCTTCGCGCAGAATGTTGTTGTTCAGCGCAACCATGCCGCCTGAAATTCTTCGTTTGGCAAAACGCTTTATGAAAGAATACGATTTAGTAGAGGTGAAAAAAGAAGTGCTTGCTACGCCACTCACCGAGCAGATTTATTTTGAAGTGCGTAACAATGAACGCTTTGATGCGCTTACCAGAATCATTGATGTGGAAGCGGATTTCTACGGTATTGTGTTCTGCCGCACTAAAGTAGAAACGGATGATCTTTCGCGCAGGTTGGCAGACAGAGGCTACGAAGCCGAGCCGATTCACGGGGACATTACGCAAGCGCAACGCGAAAAAGTTTTACGTGCTTTTAAAGCAAAGAAAACGCGCATACTTGTGGCAACCGATGTAGCTGCGCGTGGCATTGACGTGAATGATTTATCGCACGTGGTGAATTTCCATTTGCCGCAAGACCCGGAGGCTTATGTGCATCGCATCGGCAGAACAGGTCGCGCGGGTAAACAAGGCACGGCTATCACTTTCATTTCACCTGCCGAGTTGCGCAGCTTGTTGTTCATTCAAAAAGTTGCTAAAGCAACTATCAAGAAAGAAAAATTGCCTGATGCAAAAGCGGTAATCAACATCAAGAAAGAAAAGATGAAAACCGAATTGCGCGACTTGTTGGAGTCGGGAAGTTTTGAAAGCTATACACAACTTGCCGAAGAGCTTATCAGCGAAGGTTCCGACACTACCCAATTAGTTGCAGCTTTGTTGCAATACAATTTTGGTGATGAACTGAAAGAAGACAGCTACCGCAACATTCAGGAATTTAATTCAAGTGTGGATGCAAAAGGTATCACCCGTTTGTTTGTGGCAAAAGGTAAAGCCGATGGCATGAACCCACGCTCGTTAATTGAATTTTTGGAACAGGAAGGCGGCATTGACGGCAAGCATATCCGCGAAGCGCAGGTGTTTGACAAATTCTCTTTCATCAACGTTCCGTTTTTAGAAGCAGAACAATTGCTGGCTGTTTTTGAAAGAAACAAAAGCCGTAATCGCAAACCGCTTATCACCCGCGCAAAAGAGCGCGAAGGATTTAGTGGCGGAGGTGGTGGAAGACGTGAAGGCGGTTTTGAACGCAGAAAATTCTCTGACAGAGAACCGCGCAGAGATGACCGCAGCAGCGACCGTCCTGAAAGACCTGAGCGCACACGCATTGAAAGAACTCCACGCACGGAGCGTCCTGAGCGTAATTTTAACCGCATAGAAAATTCAGAGCCAAAACCTGAGCGCAGTTTCAACCGTCAGGATGGTGGCGCACCGGTTCGCGAAAGAAAGAAACGCGAAAACAAAAACACAGATTATTTAGATAAACCGTCTTCATCGCCTGCACCAAAGGCTAATAAACCTGCAAAAGAAAATACCTTTTCTTTTAGTGATGATGATTTGTCTTGGTAGGATTTAGCGTTTGGTTTAGAAAATAAAAAAACGGCAGTGAATTGCTTCACTGCCGTTTTTTTACC
>CAZSEG010000161.1:0-6366 GCA_964605875.1 uncultured Chitinophagaceae bacterium | reverse complement strand
AAGGATTTCCACATTGGCGATAAGTGTGAGCGCGGTACACAACTGCGCCCGCATATCGTGTGGTTTGGCGAAGCCGTGCCGATGATTGAAGTTGCCGCTGCCGAAATTCAAACGGCTGATATTGTTTTGGTGATTGGAACTTCCATGCAGGTTTACCCTGCTGCGGGTTTGGTGCATTATGCTCCGCGTCTTTCAAAGAAATACTACATTGACCCGAATGCCGGTGAAATTTCAATTGCAGGCGTAACGGCAATTGCCGAAAAAGCTACTGCGGGTATGCAAACGGTATGTAAAATGCTAATTTTATAGAACGCTGATTGGTTAGGATTTGATTTTTATGATTTGCGCTGATGTTGTGCTGCGCACAGGAAATTTTCCACCTCGTTTGATGTATAAATCATAGTAATCAGTATTCTGTTTTTTATATGAAATACTAATTGAAAAAATCATTTCGCATATTTCTATATCCAGCGGAATCTATGTATTTTTACCCACATTCCGCTGGATATAAATTTAAAAGTATGGAGCAAAAAATTGTCGGAAGGCTTGATGAACAAGAGGTTTTGAAGCATTTACACGTTTCGGTCAATGCTGAATTTTTAGCTGTTACGGGGCGAAGAAGAGTAGGAAAAACATTTTTGGTAAAAGCGTTTTTCAACAGAAAAATTGATTTTGAATTAAGCGGAATTTTAAACGCAACATACAGCCGCCAACTGCAAAATTTTCAATTCTGCATGAACAGGCATTTTCCGAAAAGCAGCAAAGAACCCGCGCCCGAAAACTGGTTAAGCGCGTTTCATCAACTGAGCATTTATTTGGATAAGCTGAAGAAAAAAGAAAAGCTGGTGGTGTTTATTGATGAACTGCCCTGGTTAGATACGCCTAAAGCGAATTTCATTGCGGGTTTGGAGTGGTTTTGGAACAGTTGGGCAATCAACCGCAACGTGCTTTTTATTGTGTGCGGCTCTGCCACTTCGTGGATGATGAATAAACTCATTAACAATAAAGGCGGCTTGCACAACCGGATTACCGGCAGGATACACCTGCTGCCGTTTACGGTTGGCGAAACGGAAGCATTTTTAAAAGAGCAAAAAATATCGCTTACCCGTTATCAGTTCTTGCAACTCTACATGGTATTGGGCGGTATTCCTCATTATCTGAAAGAGGTGAAGAAAGGCGAAAGCCCCGCTAAAGCCATTCAGCGGATTTGCTTTAGCAGAAACGGACTGCTGATAAATGAATTTGATAATCTGTATCGCGCACTGTTTGCCAACCACGAAAATCATCTGGCGGTGATTTTTGCCTTAGCCCGCAAAAGCAAAGGGCTTACGCGAAGCGAAATTTTACAGTATTCCAAGCTGAAAGATGGCGGCACATTCAGCAAAACGCTGGAAGAATTGGAGTGGTGTAATTTCATTGCATCTTATGCTCCTTTCGGCAAAGCAAAAAAGGAAACGCTTTACCGCATTACCGATGAGTTTACCATGTTTTATATCCGCTTTATGCACCAAAAGAAAAATGTAAACTGGCAGCAGCTATCGGCATTGCCAGCATGGAAAACATGGAGCGGCTACGCTTTTGAAAACATTTGCATAAAGCACGTTCAAAAGATAAAGGAAGCATTGGGTATAGCTGCTGTTTATACCGAAGAATCAAGCTTTGTGGCAAAGGGAAACAACAGGCGGCAGGGCTGCCAGATAGATTTGCTGATTGACCGCAATGACGGCATCGTCAATTTGTGTGAAATAAAATTCTGCGACAAGCCGTTTGTTATTCATAAAAAATATGCCGGAGAATTGAGGCAAAAAAGAGAAGTATTTCAAGCCGCTACCCGAACCGGCAAAACAGTTTTCTTTACATTCATTACTACTTTTGGCGTGGCTGAAAATATGTACAGCCTTGAGTTTTCAGAAAATTCCATAGACATGAATACGCTTTTTTGAAATTCTATATGCAGCGGAATCTATGCTAAAAAGGGTAGATTCCGCTGCATATAGAATTTTGGGAGCTACTCATTTTCGAGCGCGATGAGCAATTCAACGGTTGTACCAAGCGATTCTCCAAGCGAAGACACTTTATCAATATACCGGACGTTCAAAGTATCGGTGTTGCTTCGGTTTAAAGCATCCAACCGCTTTTCGTTTGCTTGCGTAGCAAACGATTGATACTGTTTGTTTTTGATTTTGTTCAGTTCCTGCGAGCGTACTCTGCCGATGCCGTTATCATCAACAATTACTTTCAGCATATTGTTTTGCTTTTCAAAAATGCACTTTAGTACGCGGTCGGTTTTCTTGTGCAGCAGCCCGTGCTTAACGGCATTTTCTAAATACGGCTGAATGAGCATAGACGGAATACGAATGGCTGACGTGTTTATTTCGGACGATACTTCGATACTGAAATTCATTTCTTCATCAAAACGCATTTTCTCCAATTCAAGGTAAAGCAGAATAGCGTCTATCTCTTCCTGCAAACTCACCGAGCTTTTGTTGCTCATGTCAAGTATGGTTCGCGTAAGTTGCGAAAATTTACCGAGATAAGAAGTGGCATTTTGCTTATCGTTCAGGTAAATAAAAGATTGAATGGTATTGAGCGCATTGAAAATAAAATGCGGATTCATCTGCGCTTTCACCGATGCCAGAATGCTTTCGCGTAATTTGTTTTCTAACTCTATTTTTTGTTGTTCGAGCCGGCTTTTATCCTGCACCAATTTTAAACGGTAACGATATACAGTGTATGTTACAGCAGCTACCAAAAGAAGCGACAAGGTATAGAACCACCACGTTTTCCAAAATGGTGCGCGAATGTAAAACGAAACCGCCTGAATGTTTGATGCGCGACCACCTGCCGCCATTGCTTTTAGCTGCACTTTGTAATCTCCGGGTTGCAGCGAGATGAAGGTTAACTGCCGCTGTCCCTGCTCCACTGCCTGCCAATTTTCTTCATTGATTTTGTACAACACTGTTACATCATCCGTATTGCCGAAATAGGGAACAGAAAAATCAAGTTTCAAATTGTTGTCGTCATACCTGAGTGTACTTTCACCTTCGGTTTTTAATTGCTGTTTGTCTGTTTTGAAATGCTCTAAATGAAGTTGCAACGGATGATGTCCTCCCGACAGTTTGTTCAAATCTGCAACAACAACACCTGCATCTGTTGCCATAAAAAGTTGCTTATCCGACATTGTAAAATCATTCACTTCGTATTCGTTTGTTAAGCTGAACGAGCGGATGCTGTTATCGCTTAATTGTATGCTGAAAATTTTACTGCCCGAAACAGTCCAGACATTTCCGTTTAAAATTTGCACACTTTTAACCGCATTGGGCAGAATAGAATTTGAAGCGTTCCAGCGATGAATAATTTTATCGTTCTTCAATATTATCAACCCTTGATTAGATGCCACGTAAAGTGAATCATTATGAAATTTTACATCATTGGCAACTATCGAATGTACACCATCTTTCACTTCATTCCACTTATGTGTGTTTATTGATAACAGCCCTATGGAAGTTGCTGCATAAGCTGTTTTTGCTATACTGTCATAAGCCGCAGACTTCACGCGCACGTTGGCATTGTTTACCATGAAATTTTCATAAAATAACCATCTATCATCCTGTGTATAAATTACCTTTTTAGTTGAAACCGGTGCATTTTCTTTTTTTACCAGATAAGTCAAACCGCCTGTTCTCGGCAAGAGATATTGCGCATCACCAATGGGCAATATGCGCTTTACGGCAAGCCTGTAATTTCGATTTTTACCTTCTTTATCTGCAATGGTAAACGCATCGCCTGCAACCAAAAGATTACTGTTTGCATTGTCATAATACAATGCAGTTATCCGTTGCCTTGTTTTTGATTCAAACAATGTTTGTGTTGCCGGTTGCTGATTCCACTTCATCACTTTTCCGCCAACAGTACCCATATAAACATCTTTGGCTGAAACATTGAAATGCAACGCACTGACCGCTTCTTCTGTTTGAACGGTTATGCAATTCCAGCAGCTATACTTGTATAATCCATTATCTAAAGTACTCACCCAAACAGTTCCGTCAGCATCTTTATACACATCAGAAATACTCTTGTTGTGCAACAGTGGCGCAGTGGTAAAAGCAGGTTTTAAATCGTTTGCATACACATACAAACCATTGTTTGTGCCTATAAAAATCTGGTCGTCAATTACCTTTGCAGTTTGAATGTTTACTTTGGGAATTGAATAATTCAAAACCTTAAACTCAGGAAAAAACTGATAGCAAACTCCCGCAGCAGTATTGCGGGGAAACAACAGCAATTGCCCACCCGTTCTTATGAAAAAATATACTACCTCATCTTTTAGCGAAAATGGAATTTTCAGCGCACTTCTTTTTGATGATATTGTGTAAATACTATCTGCATCAAATGTAAAAACATCACCGCCCGATTGAAACAACGAGTAAATCTCTTGCTGAAAGAACAAGGTATCTCTTTTGCCGTTGCTGCTATAAACAGTTTTGTATGCCAACTGGTATAAATTCCCGTTTTCAGTCATCAACACAGGCGCATAGTTGCCGGTAACTGCCAGCGATGTATCTATATGCAGGCTATCGCCCTTCATCACAAAATGCTGCCCCGAAAAGTTTTGACAATGCAGTTGTTTGTGCTTGTCAAACCGCAGGTCGCTTACTGCCACGCCACGCATTTGCGCATTGGTGTAGGTAACAAAGCGTTTGCCGTCATAGCGCACCAAACCCTTTTCAGTACCCAACCAAATAAAGTGTTGCCCGTCCTGAATGATATTGTAAATAACACTTGTGGGCAAACCTTCAAAGCGATGCACTTCCAGAGGCACAGGAGTTTGCGCAGAAACAGCAATTGTTACCGAGAAAAAAAGACAGGCAAGCCACTTCATCGCCCGCAAACATATTATTATAGCGTGAGTGGTGGATTATGATTAGCATAATCCATAACTCACGTTACTTTCGCCTCATGAATTTATTTTCCCGCTTAGGTATTCCTGTGATTTTTGTGTTCGTTGTGCTTACGGCTTCCTGCGGCAGAACACCTTTCCCTTGCTTTTCCGTTAGTGAAGATGAAGACAGTATTCCCGTAAACAAAGAAGTGTATTTTAATGCCATCTGCTCCGACAAAGCCAAAGAGTATTTCTGGGCTTTTCCTAATGACAGTGTGGCTTACGAGCAGGTTGTGGGCTACACCTTCCACGACACAGGTGTTTTTGAAGTATCACTTTTAGTTGCCAATGGAAATAAATCTAAAATCGGTACTAAAAAATTAACCGTTAAGCAGCCTTAATATTTCCCTTTGCTTTTAGCAGATGTGTACATTTTATACCATTGGGACTTTAATATGCCAATGAAAACACACCCCCTGCCCCTCTCAAGAGGGGAACTAAACAGCCCGTTGTCATTTTCTAAATCAAAAATCTATTCTCTGTTTTCTATTCTCTATTCCTTCACCAATCTTTTCACCACACTGCCTTGCGAGCCTGTGATTCTTACTTGATAAATTGCGGGTGCAAGCATCGAAACATCTATGGTTTTGTTTCTGTACATATTTGTTGCAATTACAACTTTACCGTTCATATCTGTTACCTCCACTTTCACATCTTCTTTCATATCTGTTTCCAAAAACAACACGCCCGATGCAGGATTCGGATACATCGCAAATTGAATATCGCTTAGTCGAGTATCCTTAATTGTATTTGGCGATTCAAACCTGAAATGCAACAAAAACCTGTCCGGTGCATCATTCACGTTGGAGGTGAAAGTGTAATCGGGAATTACCGTTAAGTTTTGCATCACGTTATCGCGCAAATCTTCAAGATAAACGGTTGTGTTCGGCACATCGGCAAAGCCTTCGCCCTGAAACATAAACGTGCCGTTGGCTCCCGGCTTGAATCCTACTCTTACAACAGGTGTTGTTTGCACATCGGGGTTGGTGTTTACGGATGACCAGTTGCCCAAAATGTAAGTGAACAATGTCGGCTGACCTGTGCTGCTGGCTGCTTTCAAAGCATCATATCTCGAATCGTATTGCTCGGTTGAATTTGGATTGAAGTTCAGATAGGTAATGTCCGCAAATCCGTTGCCTATTACCATCAGGTTCATTTGATGCCCGCTTGATTTATGGAAGGTTGCGGTTTCTACCCTGCGGTCGCTTCCATTCACCCGGAATTTTGCCGTGCCGCCTTCATCTTTTTTACGAACCAAAAATCCTTGAAATGGTGCAATCAACTCATTGCTTGACATACTCAACGGCTGGAAGGTTCCGGGAAAATTATCCGGTGGCAAACCATGCGTGTGCAACACATATACATTATCCTCAAAATCAAGATTACTCGCCTCATCCAAATCAACAGGTGCTAAGTATGGATTG
>CAZSEG010000160.1:678-6434 GCA_964605875.1 uncultured Chitinophagaceae bacterium | reverse complement strand
CAGATAAATATCCTTTGCCGAACAATACAGTAAGTTTCTATCGCATCAAAACTGTGGGTAAAGACGGTATCACAAGAACTTTTCCGAGTGTTGAAGTAGTTGCAAGCAACTAAACCTAAACTGTCACCAAACAAAGTGTCCATAGTCAGAGGAGGGTCGCAGAAACAGCGACCCTTTCTTATTTTTTAGCTACATCAAAAATTTACACCCATTCTCAGATATGCCGAAACGCCCGTGTAAGCAGCCGGAGCAACTGTTCCAATCAGGTTGTTGGAACCAACAGCGAAGTCGAAATGTTTCCAGTGCTTGGCAACTTCCACTCCCAAATTGAATTTTGTGTAGCCGCCATAACCCATCGTTAAACTTACAGGCAAAGTCGGCTGAACGAAGTAATTTACCTTCACAAAACCATACGCATAATACCTATAAAGCGGCTTGTATTGCACACCCGCGCTAATCACTAATTTATCTTTCCAAGCGTTTACCGAACCAACAAAACTCAAAGTGTAAGGAATGAACGTCTGGTATTTATCGCTGCGTTTTTTTGGCAGCAAATCGCCCAATATGCTGTCAATTTTTATATCGCTGAAAGAACCGTTTGCCAGCGTGGTAATGTCGGCAAACTCAATGCCTTTAAAGCGAACAGAATCTTTACCCACCAAATTACTTGGCTGTGTGCGCCAATTGATTACGCCAAAATCCACAATGGAAAGCGCGAACCTAACTTTGTCCTTATATTGATAAGAAATTTGTGCATCGCCCGTAATGCCAATATCCGCTTTTTCGCGCTTGCGTTTGTTACCGAAATGCGCCTGATTGTATTTCATTTCATATTCAATATCAAGGTATTCGCCATCGGGTGCGGTGTAAATGCTGCCTTGATTAAAAAACAAATTCTGACTGTTTAAGCCATGCAGAAAAGCGGCATTCACGCCAAAGCTGAATGTGCTGTTTCCCTGACGAACATTTTTGAGAAAGCCCAATGAAAACTGGCTGTAAATCAGGTTTTGAAAATAGGTACGGGAAATATCAACGGTTTGGTCTTCAAACATGGCGTTGCCGTAAAACAATACTTCAAAAACTTCTTTGTTGAAGTAGGCAGCGCGCATGGTACGGAAGTGATAGCCTGCCGTAAAGTAACCATCAAACTTTTTGAAATAATGCTTGTAGCGCACTCCCGCAGTCTGGTTGTCTTCATAACCATTTTGCGGGCGCATGATGCCGCGCATTTTGTCTTTTGTTTTTTGGTTGAAATCATTGCCAAACAAAATATTCCACACAAACTGCTGCGAAATGCCGTTTGAATTTCCGTCAAAACCTGCGTCAATTTCAAAACGATTCTTTGTGCTGTCGGTATTCCAGTTTGAAGAAAAAGGATTGATGAAAGCAGTAGGAGAGGAGTAGTTGAAAAGCAAAGGATTTACAGCCTTTGTTGTTTCGGGAATTGCAGTTGTGTCTTCCTGTGCCGCAGCCTGCCATAATGCGCAGATAAGCGGCAATGCGATGATGAATTTTCTCACTGTGTTTTACTCAATTTTTACTTCCGCACTGTAGTTGAAACGCGCGGTGAAGGTTACGTCTAATTTGTAGTCGCTGAAAATCTGCAATAGTTGCCCGTTGCAGCTTGCATTGTTTTGCGGTGTGTTGAAGTTGGCGTAAATCAACGCTTTTCTGCCGAGTTTGATGTTTGTCATCCGTGCTTCGTCCACCTGCACCGATGTTTTATCGCGAATGCTGTTTTGCGATTTGCAATTGGCATCCAATGGCGCACCGTTTACGGTCATATCTTTAATCAAAGTGTCCACCGTTACAAAATTTTCATCCACAATTATCATGGTGAGCTTTGCCTGCAAAGGATATTTATTTTGCGTGATGATATTGATAACACCGTCTTTGATTCCTTTCACGCTGGTGTTGGTATTGCTCAAATCAAAATTCACGGTATCTAACAACACTAAATTATTTGCAATAAATGAAAGCGGAATAGTGGCATCTAAATTTACTTTCAATGCACTTTCCAGATATGCAAAGTCGCGGTAGTAACCGTTGTTGCCCGATTGGTTGGTTTTTACCTCAAAGTTGTAGCGGATTTTGTTGGGCAAAATTCCAATCACATCCGTGATATTGGAATTGCTTTTGTTGATGTTGATATTGGTAACGGTTGGCTTCAAAGGTAAGTCTTTTGCGCGACCAACAGTGATTGGATTTGCAAGCACAGCACCTGTAAGCGAGCGGTTGCCATTCACGGGACTTGTTGCCGTGAAGTCATTGATTTTAACCACGCCATCCACACCCATGCCGTTTTCTAACGTAAGTTTCAAATCCACATCTTTCAACTGAATGGTACCGCTCTTAAACAAGTTGCTGAACACATCAAAATCCGTGCTGTCATTCGCAATAAACGTATCGCGCCCTGCATAACCTTTAATGTAGTTAGGCGCTACATCTTTTATGTCGTAGCGAATGATGAGGCTGTCTTTTAAAGTAAGTGTTCTCTTAATACCTGATGAATCAATCCTTCCTTTTATGGTTTGTGTATAGGTGTTGAACTTGTTGCCATTCTTGCCGCTAAGGTCAATAGAGTAGCCAGCTAAGTCAAATTCTCTGTCAATCGTAACACCACCTCCCGGAGGAGCAGGAGGAACAATAGTAGATTCAACTAAAGGTCTTCCGAATTTATCATAAGCGCCTTCTAATGTATATTCTAAATACAGTTGTTCTTGTACCGTGCTGGTTACAAATATTTTCAATTTTCCCCTGCGACAGTCTATGTAGGTTAATCTTCTTTCACCCAATTGTTGAGTTACTTCTTCGGTTAGTGAAACTACATCCTGTTGAGGGAAAATTGCTGTGGCTTCTTCTATACGTAAATCGGATAAAAACAAATCTGCTTCCAAATAATCGGAAGTATCAACTAAGACCTGTTGCCCGCTACTGCCGGGAGAATTCAAATCCTTTAGTTCAAAAAGAAGTTTATTACCGATTGATTTACCTGATATATCTACGATTTTATAAGCACTGTCTTTTGCATTTACATAAGGCAATGTTTCGGTTAGAATTACGGTATTGGTAAAAGCATCTTTAATTTCAATTGTTGCACTTGAAATTGGAATAGGGTAGTAATTTCTTACAAGGAGAAAGACGGAACCTGTTTTAAGTTTTGCCTGGTCAAAAAGTAATGAAGCATCAAATTCAGTTGGAGGTGCTGCCAATCCATTTATTGCAGGAATAACCCTCATTTGATTGTGAGAGCTTGCAATAAAATTACCATAGAATTGCGATGCAGGGTCGGGACTTGCCTGAAGTTGAGTTGCCATTTGCCCCAAACTTGTTCTGTAAACAATTCTTTGGTTAGGTAATCGTAAAGAATCCAAACGAAATGTTGTTCCTATGAATGTATCTGGAAGATTGATTAGTTGGTTTGCAAGGCTAAAACTATAAACTTCTTTTCTGTAAGTAAGTAAAAGAGAATTATCGTTTTGCTTTTTAATTAAAGATGTATCTTTTACAATATTCTCTAACGAAAGACTGGTTGTTGCCAATGGAATCAATAGCTCTGTATCCCACTTTGAACCTGAATCTTTTTTACAAGAGGCAATGAATAGAGAAAGAAACAGCGTACATACAAATGCAATTACAATATTGCGCATTATCAAAATTTAGACTCGCAAAGTAAATAATGTTATTCAATCCTGATGAAAGGAGTTCTTGCTAAATGTCAGTTTTTTTTAGTCTATAAACTCTTACAGAAGCCCTTTCCATAACCAAGCTATCTAATAGCCCAACGATTTCAGGATTTTCATCAATGTTTCTTGTGTCAGAATATAAGTATTGCGCACCTTGATTTATCATGTCTTTTATGTTTGCAGCATTCAGTTGGTCATGGTCAAATCCCCATCCTTTTTTGTCTAAGTGATAGAAAAAGATGAAATGTGAGATGTCATTTCCAACTATGCACAAAGCATCTTTTGGCGCAGCATTTTGGAGTTCCGTTTTATACATTAAAACATCTTTGTTGAAGCCGGGCGCATCTTCTCTCCATCTGCTTTGCATTCTTAGCAAGGTTGTAATTGGTAGAATAAACAATAAGGTTATAGCTAAATATCGAACAAACTTTATATCAGAATAAAGTAAATGATAAGCTCCAAACGAAACCAAAATGAAAAGCAAAGGATAAAAAGGGAAGGAGTAATAGTCGTGTTCATTGGCAATCATATTTATTTCAAAAACAAAATATGCAATAATTGAAAGCCCCCACGCAGCAAGTAGCCAAAATCGGTAGTCTTGGTATTTTTTGAGTGTAATAGCGTAATAAAATCCGGCAAGGAAGAACAGAACTGAACCATAGTTCAATAGCATTTCAGGAAGTGTTGAAATCAGGTTGCCCCAAAGATATTCAAGCAACACAAGTGTGCTTTCATTGTTATTCATCATGCCTTGCACAATGCCGTTTCCATGCCAACCATCCAAAACATTTATATACCAAAGCAGAGGAAGTGAAACAAATGTTAGTATCAATGCCAGCAAGCCTAAATTTTTTGTGTTCCATTTTTCTGTGTAGAATTTCCAAAAGAAATAAGCAGCCGGAAGTGAGTAATACAAAATGAAAGGCAGTTTGCACAATGCCCCCAATGCAATCAGCAAACCGGAAAGGATTATTTTGTAAATGGATTTGTTGTTTATCCAACTTAGAAAGAATGCAATTCCCCAAATCGAAAAGCATAATGCAAGGTTATCGGGCATTGGGCAAATCGTATAATAGTAGAATGCAGGTGAAAAATTAAAAGCCCATGCGCCAATTGCAGCCTTTATTCTATTATGAAACAACTCCTCAAGCAATCTGTAAATTCCAAAGACGGAAAATAAGCCAATCAAGAAAACAAAAAGCCTCACAACGATTACATGTTTCCCGAAAATTTTTAATAGTCCCGCAGCTAACCATTGAAAGAGTGGAAATTCCATTCGGAAAATCCCGTCTCCGTTACCACGTTCATTTCTTCGGGGATTCAGAATATTGAAGTCTTCTTCGTGAAAACTAATGATTGTGGATTGTGTTTGTGCTTGTCTCCAAACATGACCGCTAATTATATCTTTTGAAAAATGAGGAAAGTGCATAGCCACACTCACCAATGCAATAAACGGGATTACATAAATAGGGGATAAATATTTTTTGAAAGAAGGCGACATCGGAATTAGTTGATTGACAACTTTAACTTGTTTGCAATAAAAGTACGGCTTGGCAACTGATGGGCGAAACTATTATCTTTGAACAAAATTGAAAGCTACGCAATTATTAAATCAATCTGTTCGCCTGATACCTACATTCTAAAAATACCATACTGATTATTACT
This sequence comes from uncultured Chitinophagaceae bacterium, assembly GCA_964605875.1. GTDB lineage: Bacteria > Bacteroidota > Bacteroidia > Chitinophagales > LD1 > UBA7692. The sequence goes on along the minus strand of CAZSEG010000160.1, from coordinate 1,083 downwards.
TGTGATTGGTTTGTTATTTACCACAGCGAGGCAAAAGCCAAGATGGTTGCGCGTTTCGCGAGGGTCTATTACGCCATCGTCCCACAATTGCGAACTGGCATAAAAGGCATTGGATTGCTTTTCAACTTCGCCTGTCAAATGCGCGCGAAACATCTTTGCCTGCTCTTCATCATACGCGCCACCCATTTTTTCCACCGCCTGTCTTTGTATCATTTCCATCACTCCGCTCAATTGCTCGGGACCCATCACCGCAATTTTTGAATTAGGATAGCTGAATAAAAATCTTGGCTGATAAGCTCTGCCATTCATGGCATAATTTCCTGCGCCATAAGATGCGCCCATCATAATAGTGATAGAAGGAACCTCGCTGTTGGAAACCGCATTTATCATTTTAGCTCCGTTTTT
>CAZSEG010000160.1:0-668 GCA_964605875.1 uncultured Chitinophagaceae bacterium | reverse complement strand
GAAAGAACGGTGGAAGTACAACATCCCATCCCTGATTTCCCAGTCCCTTCCTTCTACCATTTCGCGCGACAAGTTTTGCCCACCATAAAGCCTGTAATGTTTTGCAGAAAAAGAATCGGTGTAAGGTTTCTGTTACATAGTTGGATAAAGTGCGCGCCTTTGTTTGCGCTCTCCGAAAACAACACACCATTATTTGCAATGATGCCAACTTTATATCCGTGAATTTCTGCCCATCCTGTAACCAAAGTATTACCCCATTCAGGTTTAAATTCCGAAAAGCGCGAACCGTCCACAATACGCGCAATTACTTCACGCGCTTCAAACGGTTTTTTAATATCGGCTGAAACAATTCCCAATAATTCTTCGGCTTTGTATAAAGGCTCATCCACATCATTTGAAGGAATAAAATTAGTGTCGGGTTTGCGGAGATTTGCAATGATTTCTCGTGCAATGCGAATGCCGTCTAATTCATCTTCGGCAAGGTAATCGCTTACGCCCGAAATTTTACTGTGCATTTCTGCACCACCCAAACTTTCATCATCCACCACTTCATTGGTTGCCATTTTCACCAATGGCGGACCCGCCAAAAATACTTTCGCTTTTCCCTTTACAAAAACAGTATAATCGCTCATGCCCGGCACGTAAGCTCCGCCCGCAGTGCTGCTCCC
>CAZSEG010000159.1:6194-6503 GCA_964605875.1 uncultured Chitinophagaceae bacterium | reverse complement strand
CACGGAGAACACAGAGCGTTTGCTTACGCAAACAACCTCTCAACACTCACCTCCCACCTCTCAACTATGTTTCTATGTGGTTTCAAGCATTGAGAATGTTAGCTTACCCTTGTCGGAATAATATTTCCTTAACGCAAAAATGAAGTTGGATAAATCAATAATTGCAGTATTTTACACTTTCTAAAATACGCAAATTGGTTTTATATCGCCCGATTTTATTCATTGCAGCATATTTGTTTTTTGCCTGTGTCCACTCGGTTTCTGCGCAGCAAAATTTGCCTTTGCGTTATTACAAATCCCTTGGCATTG
>CAZSEG010000159.1:5601-6184 GCA_964605875.1 uncultured Chitinophagaceae bacterium | reverse complement strand
ACGAAGGCAACTATTTGGATGCCGTTCGCGCTTTTCAAAAAGCTGTTTCACTTGACCCGACCGACCGTGAAACTTTAAGTTTATTGGCTACGGTGTATGATTCGATAGGAGAGAAGCAGCTTTCGGTGAAAACAAGAGTGCGTATGCAAACGCTTAATGTTTCTTTCAACAGAAAAAATGAGGTAGAAGTTCCATCCATTAAAAACGATTTGCGTGCGCTTGGCAATTCATATTACAATCGTGGTTTGTACGATTCGGCAGTCGTATGTTATTCGCTGCATCTGTTGAATAACAGAGATGATACCGCAGCAATTTTTTACATGGCAAATGCTTATTTCTACAACAAAGAATATCCGAAAGCCATAGAAACTTATGAGTTGCTGATAAGCAAAGACCGCAACCGCGCTGATGCCTACAACCTGATGGGTGTAAGTTATTTGCGGCTGAAAGATTACATCAAGGCGCGCGAACAATTCCGCCAGAGCGTTTTAAAGGATGATAAATTTGCAGCATCGTATTTCAATCTTGGCGAAGTGCATTATGCTTTGGAGGACTTGCGTTTGGCGCAGGTAAATCTTGAAAA
>CAZSEG010000159.1:1284-5591 GCA_964605875.1 uncultured Chitinophagaceae bacterium | reverse complement strand
GGCTTTGGAACTGTTGCCGAACGATAAGGATGTTTTGTCGCTTTTGGGTAAAGTGTATAAGCAAACAAAGCAGCGCGAAAAATCGCTTATCGCTTACGAAAAACTATTACAAGCGGATACAAAAAGTGCATCGCTCAATTATGAAATTGCTTCGCTTTACAGTGAAGCTAAAGATTACGAAAAAGCAAAAACCTTTTATTTGAAAGCCTTGCAGGCAGAAAAGAATCCGAATATAAATGCGGGGCTTGGAAGTGTTTACCTGAATCTTAAAATGTATAAGGAAGCATTGGAGCAGCTTAAAGTTGCCGCCAAAGTTTTTACCGAAAAAAAGGAACTGTTGTATCAGGCTGCTTTTGCCGCCAATCAATGCAAAGAGTATAAGTTGGCAGAAACTTATGCCTCGCAGGCTTTTGCTTTAGACCCCAAATACAAGAACGCAATTCTGGAACTTGCTTATGCCAATCGTGCATTGAAAAAAAGAAAAGAAGCCAAGAAGTATGAGCAGATGGCTTCGGTGTTGTGAGTTGTAGTTATCAATCAATAATCAATTGTTTTACTTTGCACCCCGAAAATTTAATGTGTTGAGGATTATAGTTTGTGTTTCGCTTATCGTTTTGTTGCTGAGTATTGATTCATGTAAAAAAATGCCGAATGGAGGTTATCCCGTTTATATGCGTATTGACACGGTAGATTTGGTAACTGCGCAAAGCGAAGGTTGGAACACGCATAATATCACCGATGTGTGGGTTGAAGCAAATGCCGATAATTTGGGTGTGTATGAATATCCCATAGAATTTCCGGTGTTGCAGGAAAATACAATCCGCTTTTTGTTTCAGGCGGGCATCAAGGCGAACGGATTTACCGATGCGCGAGTGGTCTATCCTTTTTATGCTGCCGATACTTTAACGGTAGATGCCAAACGCATGGATAAACTGACTTACAAACCGACCTTTCGTTATCGCTCCGGTGTGAATTTTGTGTTTATTGAAGACTTTGAATTTGGCAATCAGTTCAGTGTTTCTATGGATAAGGCAAGCGATGGCGATGTGGCTTACGGCAATTCATCGGGCAAGTTGCAATTGGGTGTTTCGCAAACTTCAAAAGAAACGCAAATGGCTTCGGGCGTGGTGATACAGGGAGGCGGTGAAGTATGGGCAGAGTTCGATTACAAAAGTGATGCTTCGTTTGAAGTGGGTATTTATGCCGGAGCCGACAGGTACAGCAAACTTGTTTTGTTTCCTAAGCAAACATGGAGTAAACTTTATCTGAATTTAAGTCAGGAGGTTGGTTACAACAGCGGCAAGCAGTTCAACCTGTTTTTTAATTTGGTAAAGCCGGAAGGCGCAACTACATCTGCCGTGTGGATTGATAATGTAAAAATCTTAAAATTCTAACACACCACTTTGCGCGCGTTCAGTAAATTGATTTGGGTTTATCTCTTGTTCGACTACATCGCTGCGATGCTGGCGTGGTTCATGCTGTTTGTGTATCGCAAGATTTTTATTGAGGAAGAAGCGTATGAAATCCGCTATCTTTTAGACGATAAAAATTTCACGCTCGGCTTAATTCTGTTATCGCTTGCGTGGTTGTTGCTGCATTTTATCACAGGCACTTATACCGATGTTTATCGCAAGTCGCGCATTGGCGAAATGGGTAAAACTTTTTTGGTTTCGCTGGCGGGTGTTACGGTGATTTTCTTCGTTTTTTTATTAGATGATTTAGTGAAGAAATACTCCGATTATTACTTCACTTTTTTGGTGCTACTGGGCGGGCAATTTCTGTTCACGGCTATTGGCAGATTCGTAATTCTGATGTATGCCAAACGCAATATTGAAAGCGGTAGAAAGGGCTTCAACACTTTGATAATCGGCAGCAATAAAGAAGCCAATGAAGTGTATGAAGAATTGACCGGAAAGCAATATTCGTTCGGTTACAAGTTTGTTGGTTACATAGAATTGAACGGTAAAACCGCAAATAAACTCACAGACAAACTTCCCTCACTTGGCAGATTGGAAGGCTTGGAAAAAGTAGTGGATGAAAACAATATTGAAGAAGTAATCATTGCCATAGAATCCAGCGAACACGACAGAATCAGCTACATCATCAACACGCTTGCAGGCAAGGAGGTTTACATCAAAATTATTCCCGATTTGTTTGATATTCTTTCGGGTACTGTAAAAATAAATCACATCATCAGCACTGCGTTTATTGAAATTCCGCCAACCGTTTTAAGCGAGTGGGAAGTGATAACCAAAAGATGGGTTGATGTGATACTTTCTTTTGCGGCATTGGTGGTTTTGTTTTTTCCAATGTTGGTGATTGGCATTATCATAAAACTAACATCAAAAGGCTCGGTTTTTTACAGGCAGGAACGCATCGGGCAATACGGCAAACCTTTCCGCATCATTAAGTTCCGAAGTATGTTCACTGATGCAGAAAAAGCGGGACCGAAACTCACAACAGATAATGATAATCGTATTACTCCGATTGGTTTGTTTATACGCAAATATCGCATTGATGAACTGCCCCAATTCGTGAACGTAATCAAGGGCGAAATGAGCATTGTTGGACCACGCGCAGAGCGCAAATTTTTTGCCAATCAAATTCTGGAACACGCGCCATATTACAAGCACGTTTGGAAAGTAAAGCCCGGCATCACTTCATTAGGCATGGTAAAATACGGCTACGCAAGCAGCGTTGAAGAAATGCTGAAACGATTGAAATATGACATTATTTACATCGAAAATATGGGGCTTGCATTGGATGTAAAAGTGATGATTTATACTGTGATGACAGTATTAGGCGGCAGGGGTAAATAATTGAATTTACTTTTTTACTGTTCTTTGCTCAATACGTTTTTCGTAAATAGCTCCTTGAAACACACGGTTTACATAAATGCCCGGTATGTGAATTTCGTTGGGGTCGAGTTCGCCAACGGGCAACAGTTCTTCCACTTCGGCAATAGTTATTTTGCCAGCCATCGCCATCACCGGATTGAAATTCCGCGCTGTGCCTTTAAAAACAAGGTTGCCCGCATGGTCGCCTTTCCATGCTTTTACGATGGCAAAGTCGCTTTCAAAAGCGTGTTCCATTAAATATTCTTTGCCGTTAAATGCGCGGGTTTCTTTGCCGGTGGCTACTTCGGTGCCTACGCCTGCGGGTGTAAAAAATGCAGGAATACCATAGCCCGCCATCATGCAGCGGGTGGCAAGCGTACCTTGCGGAATCAGTTCCACTTCTAATTCCCCGCTCAGTAATTGGCGTTCAAATTCTGCGTTTTCGCCCACGTAGCTTGCAATCATTTTCTTCACCTGCTTGGTTTGCAACATCAATCCGATACCAAAATCATCTACCCCTGCATTATTGGAAATACAGGTTAAGCCTTTCACTCCTTTGCGCACCAATGCCGCAATGCAGTTTTCGGGAATACCGCATAAGCCAAACCCTCCCAGCATAATCACTGCATTGTCCTGAATATCTTTTATTGCTTCATCAGCATTAGCAACTACTTTGTTTATCATAAATGTTTTTTGAAACAGCAAATGTAAAAACAGAAAACAGAAAATGGAGAATAGGGAATAGAAATCAGAGAATAGAAAATAGAGAACAGAAAATAGTAGGCAGTAAGTAATCCGTGTAATCCATAAATCCGTGTAATCATCGCTTGCGAAAAGAACCGGAAAACAGAAATCGGGACATTTAAAAACGTTACAAAATGGTGTAAGAACTACACTTTTTCTACCAACATAAAACCATGTTGCGCACCCTGATAATTATTGTAAATCAAAATTCGTTCGGTTGAATTTCCGTTGCCTTTTTTCTTAACTGTATGATGCGGTAAATTTTGCGTTTGTAAAAAGTGGCAAGCCATCCAAAGCGCCACAGCAGGCACGGTTTGAAACTCTCCCGTAAGGTGTTTGAATCTGCCGGTGGTAGTTTTTTCATCAAAAATACTTTCACATTCAGTGTAATATTTCAACAAACGGTTGTCGCCATTTTCACCTTGCAAAAACAAATCAACTGTTTCTCCCTCTTGCAGATTTTCCTTTAAAAATAAAAGCAATTGATTTTTTACTTCTGTTTCCGAAAAACCGCTTACCATCTTTATTGCACACAGCTTGGCAGTTGCATTTTCCTTTTTGTTATTTACAACAAACATGGCTGCGCCTTCACCGGGTAAAGTTCCGGCTGTATCCGCATCATACAATTCAGTGTTTAAAACAGGTTCATTTTTATACCATCCCGCAAGTGAAACCAAGCGGTGATTGCGTTCGGAAATTTCATCCACACCGCCAATCAGATAAGTG
>CAZSEG010000159.1:0-1274 GCA_964605875.1 uncultured Chitinophagaceae bacterium | reverse complement strand
GCCGGGGTTTTCGCGCAAAAGCATAGCAGCATCCAACACCACATTTTCAAAAGCCAAACCGCGATGAACGTGGGTTGCGTTATAGCCTTTTGTTTTGGTAATCATGCCCATAGTTCCGGCAATGGCGTTGTAGGTACTTTGCACAAAATGCGTTGGCGTTAATCGCCCTTCCTCATATTCCATTATCTGGTTCAGAAACATGATGCTGTCCTCAATTCCACCGTTTGCAGTGCCAATTAAAATGCCATCCACTTTATTGCTTTGCAAAAGGTGCATTCCTGTTCCCACACCCATGCGCAAAGCCCTGCCCATTCTGCGCAACTGACCCAATGGAACACTCGTATATTGAGGCTCGATTGCATGAATTAAATTATTGACGGATGGTTTTACATTTTCCAAATCAACCTCATTGAAAGTCGGTTGATGGCAGATGCAGGAAGATTGATGAATGTAAAACATTTGTGGAAGCACTGATTACAGCGGTCAATGATATAAGGAAACCTCTAAAAACTCAAAAAAGGAAATACAATAACCACATAGTAACATAGGAAAAAATACAAGTTTGAAAAATGACATGATTTAGATGCTATGTTTATCTGTTAATTATGCTTCTTATTTACTCGTTTTACCTTTTAAAAGCTTTCATAGCCACACATAGCCATTACTAAAATTATTCTTCAACTATGTAACTATGTGGTTACAGTGGTTTTTAGTGGTTCCCATAAAATTTGAAAGTTACTCAATCTGTTCAAAAAGGGATTTTCTGTTTTCTTGTAAAGAATAATTTGAACTTTCATTTTCTACGCCCCATTTTGCAGCCGCAAAAAAATATTCTATGTATAATGTTGTAGTTATAGGTTCGGGTCCCGGAGGTTACATTGCTGCTATTCGCGCGGCACAATTGGGTAACAAGGTTGCTATTATCGAAAAATATGGTGTGTTGGGCGGCACTTGTACCAACGTGGGTTGCATTCCTTCAAAAGCACTTTTAGATTCTTCGGAACATTACCATGCGGCAACGCATAAATTTGATACGCACGGCATCGGTGTGAAAGGTCTGTCGGTTGATTTTCCGAAAATGGTTGCGCGTAAAACGGATATTGTAAAACAGAACAATGACGGCATCGCCTTTTTGATGAAGAAAAACAAGATTGATGTTTTTTACGGCAAAGGTTCGTTTGTTACCAAAAACAAAATTGCCGTTACCAATGATAAAGGTGAAAAGCAGGAAATAGAAACTGAAAAAGTAATTATTGCCACAGGCAGTAAGCCAA
>CAZSEG010000158.1:0-6507 GCA_964605875.1 uncultured Chitinophagaceae bacterium | reverse complement strand
GGCCGATTACCTGATTATCGCCCCTACAAGTGCAAATACCATTGCAAAAATGGCTGCCGGAATTTGCGATAATATGCTGCTGGCTTGTTACCTTTCGGCTAAGTGCCCTGTGGTGTTTGCGCCTGCTATGGATTTGGATATGTGGAAGCATCCCGCTACGCAACGGAACATTAAAACTTTGCAGGAGTTCGGTAACAAATTGATTCCTGTTGAATTTGGTGAACTGGCGAGCGGCTTGGTGGGAGATGGAAGAATGGCGGAGCCGGAGAGCATACTCCAATTTATTGAAAGCAATCTGTGATTTACTATTTACGGATTTACAGATTTACCATTTACAGATTGATTTCTAATTGATGCAAGATTCTAAGATTTTAAACGTGCTGATTACAGCCGGTCCCACGCGCGAGGCGATAGACCCCGTTCGGTATATCAGCAATCACAGTTCGGGCAAGATGGGCATTGCGATTGCGGAGGCTTTTGCAGCGCGGGGTTGCAGCGTTACTTTAATTTTAGGAGCAACAAATTTAACTCCGAATAATCCCGATATAAAAGTTTTGGATGTTGAGTCGGCAGCAGAAATGTTTGAGGTTTGCGAAAGGCTTTATGCAGAAACTGATGTTGCGGTGTTTGCGGCTGCGGTGGCTGATTATACGCCAAAGGAAACAGCTACGCAAAAGGTGAAGAAAAGCGGTGATTCATGGAATATTGAATTGGTGAAAACTAAAGACATTGCGCAGGAAATGGGTAGGCGAAAATCTACAGAGCAAGTGAATGTGGTATTTGCTTTAGAAACAAATAATGAGTTGGAAAATGCGCACACAAAGTTGGTAAAAAAGAACGCTGACTTTGTGGTGCTGAACTCCATGCAGGATGAAGGCGCGGGCTTTGGGCATGATACTAATAAGGTTACATTATTGTTTAAAAACGGTTTTGTAAAAGCAACCGGATTGAAGACTAAGCGGGAATTGGCGGAGGAGATTTGCGCGGGGGTGATGAAGATATGGCGAACACAGTCTGACCAAGGTCAGACCGAGTAAATTAACGTGAGTTATGGATTAGTTGCAGATAATATTACAACCATGAAATTGAAACCACGACTTGTTCCGCAAAGCGGAATAGAAACATAGTGTTGCGGGCTGTATTTGTTTGCGTAAGCAAACGCTCTGTGTTCTCTTCTTCTCTGTGTGCAATCAAAAAGACTAAAGTTTACATAGCCAAAACAAGTTTTGGACATAGCTCGGCATCAGAATCAACTATGTATCTATTCCGCTTTGCGGAACAAGTCGTGGTTAAATAAAGTATTTGGATGTTTTTAATCCATAACTCACGTTAAATTACACTTCAACTTCCGTCTTAAATTCCGAATTAAGATGAAATTGTATTTCAGGATTATTGTCCTGCTCCATTTTTAAGAACCATTCGCTTGGTGCAAGATAAACGATGTTTCCGTCTTTATCGTTCACAATGCTTGTACTTTTAAAGCGAATAAAATCCTCTAATTTTTGTTGGTTTTTTGAAGTAAGCCAGCAAGCGCGTGTAAGGTTGATAGGTTGAAATTTACACGATGCGCCATACTCATGCAGCAAGCGATATTGAATAACCTCAAACTGAAGTTCTCCAACAGTTCCCACAAATTTTCTGTTGCCCGGTTGTTGAGTAAAAAGTTGCGCCACACCCTCATCGGTGAGCTGTGCAATTCCTTTTTCCAACTGCTTGCTTTTCATCGGGTCGGTGTTTACCAACTCTTTAAAAATCTCAGGCGAGAAACTCGGAATACCTCTAAACTGCATCACTTCGCCTTCGGTGAGCGTGTCGCCAATTTTAAAGTTGCCTGTATCATATAAACCAACAACATCTCCCGGGAAGGCTTCTTCTACTATATTCTTATCCTGCGCCATAAAAGTAACGGGCGTGTTGAAGCGCAAATCTTTTTCGAGCCTGATGTGTTTGTAATATTTGTTGCGCTCGAATTTGCCGCTTACTATGCGCAAAAACGCAATCCTGTCGCGGTGTTTGGGGTCGAGGTTGGCGTGTATTTTAAACACAAAACCTGTAAGTTTTTTTTCATCAGGCGCAATGAATCGCTTGTCGGATTCGCGCCCGCGCGGTGCGGGAGCAATGTCAATGAAAGTATCCAACAATTCCTGCACACCGAAGTTATTGACACCACTGCCAAAAAACACAGGGGCTAAATTTCCCGCTAAGTATTCTGTTGTATCAAACGGCTCGTAAACACCTTCAATCAACTCCACATCCTCACGCAATTTGTTGGCATCTCCTGCATCAATCAATCGCTCCAGCTCACTGCTTGATAAATCGGTAAAGCTGATAACTTCATCTGCAACTTTTGTGGTAGCGGGGCGAAACAGGTTCAAACTTTTTTTATGCAAATTGTAAACGCCTTTAAAACGACTTCCGCGATTGATGGGCCAGCTTAAAGGCTGCACACTAATCTTCAATTCTTTTTCAATTTCTTCCAAAAGGTCGAAAGGGTCTTTGCCTTCGCGGTCGAGTTTGTTGATAAAAACAATCACAGGCGTTTTGCGCATGGAGCAAACTTCCATCAGCTTGCGCGTTTGCTCTTCCACACCTTTCACGCTGTCCACAACCATGATTACAGAATCCACGGCAGTGAGTGTGCGGTAGGTGTCTTCGGCACAATCTTTGTGCCCGGGTGTATCCAATATATTGATGAGCTTGCCGCGATATTCAAAACTCATTACCGAAGTGGCAACGGAAATTCCACGCTGCTTTTCAATTTCCATGAAGTCGCTGGTGGCGCTCTTTTTTATCTTATTGCTTTTAACCGCGCCTGCTGTTTGTATAGCTCCGCCAAACAACAGCAACTTTTCGGTTAAAGTTGTTTTACCCGCATCGGGGTGACTGATAATGCCGAAAGTTCTGCGCCTTTGAAGTTCTTCTGTAAAGTCCATGATTGAATTGAGCGCGCGAAGATATACTTCTGTGGCTTATGGTTGAATGATTTACACGAGTGATGATTACACGGATTAAGAATACAAGTAGGCAGTGAGCAGTAGGCAGTGGAATACAAAGTGGGCAGTGGCTGTGAGCGGGTTTTACATCAATCTTTTCTCTCTGAAAAACTGCTTCATCAATTCACCGCATTCATCTGCCAGCACACCGCCTACAACTTCTGTTGCGGGATGAAATACTTGTTTGCCGAATGTTGTAAAACCACACTTAGGTTCATCTGCCCCGTAAACGATTCTGCCGATTCGCGCCCAACGCAAAGCAGTGGCGCACATCAGGCAGGGTTCTATGGTTACATACAAAGTACACTCTTCCAAAAACTTACTGCCGAGATAATTTGAAGCGGCAGTGAGCGCAAGCATTTCGGCATGTGCAGTTACATCGGTTAATTTTTCAACCTGATTGTAGCCTTTGCCGATAATTTGATTGTTACAAACTACCAATGCGCCAATGGGCACTTCATCTTCTTCAAAAGCATAAGCGGCTTCTTTCAAAGCCATTTTCATATAATAAATGTCATCTCTTACCTGCATCTAATCTCAATTGTATTTCGAGGGAAAATGATAATACTCATCAACTCCTCACTATTTCAATAATATTACTTTGTTTACACAACAGTAAATAAAATCCAGCTAATGAAAATATCCTTTCACGGTGCGGCACAAACAGTAACAGGAAGCAAGCATTTACTTCAATTGGATAACGGCTTTAAAATTCTGTTCGATTGCGGCATGTTTCAGGGCAACCCGAAAGAATCAGACAAACTAAACCGCTACTGGGGGTTTGATCCTCGTGATATTGACGTGGTATTGCTTTCGCACGCACACATTGATCATTGCGGCTTATTGCCAAAGCTGGTAGCCGATGGATTCAGAGGCAAGATTTTTTGCACTTCTGCCTCTAAAGACCTTGCAGAAATTTTGTTGATGGATTCTGCGCATATTCAGGAGATGGACATTAGATATTTAAACAAGCGCAGAGCGAAAAAAGATAAAAAGCCTTACGGTACTCTTTACACCGAAAAAGATGTGCAGGAATGCCTTTCATTTTTTGAAAAAGTAAAAAAAGATGAATGGTTTAATATATCGAATGAAGCGGAGGTAATGTTTTCGGAAGCAGGACACATCATTGGCAGCGCAGCGATAAATGTGAAGATTACAGAGAAAAATAAAAGACCTGTGAGCATTACTTTCAGCGGTGATGTGGGAAGATACCATGATGAAATTCTGCGCTCGCCCGAAAAGTTTCCGCAGGCTGACTACCTGATACTTGAGTCCACTTATGGCGATAGCTTGCACCAACCATCCGACATAAGCGCAAATGCTTTGCTGGAAATAATAAAAGATACCTGCGTAAGAAAAAAAGGCAGATTAATCATTCCCGCTTTCAGTGTCGGGCGCACGCAGGAAATTGTTTATGCACTTAATAAACTGGATATTAATAAGGTGTTGCCGGATATTGATTTTTATGTGGATTCCCCGCTTTCCTTTGAAGCTACCCAATTGATGCGCGACCATACAGAATGTTATAACAACAGGTTTTTGAAGTACATGGAAAAAGACCCGCAACCCTTTGATTTTAAGCGGTTGCATTACATAACCAAAGTTGAAGATTCAATTGCGCTGAATGAGCACGACCGCCCCTGTGTGATTATTTCAGCATCAGGAATGGCGGATGCAGGCAGAGTGAAACATCACATCAAACACGCTATTGGCAATGCAAAAAATACCATTCTGATTGTAGGCTATTGTGAACCTAATTCTCTTGGCGCAAAACTGGTGCATGGCATGAAAAACATTACCATTTTTGGTGATGAATGTTTTGTTCATGCAGAAGTAAAATCCATGCGCTCTTTCAGCGCACATGCCGATTACGATGATCTTTGCGAATTTATCGCCTGCCAAAACCCGAAAGAAGTGAAGCAACTGTTCTTAGTGCATGGAGAGCCGGATGTGCAACGAACTTTTAAAGAGAAGCTGATGCGCAAAGGCTTCGTAGAAGTAATTATTCCTGAACAGCATCAGGAGTTTTTTATTGATTAGCAGCATACTGCCAATCTCTTATTACACTTTCTAAAATCAATAATCCTGTCATATTGCCCACTTTCCTACTCACACCCATTTCTTCCCGTAAATTATGTGCTTTACTTCTGAATAAAATGGTAATAACATTGTTCTGTAATAAAAAACAAAATGTCCAAACCGGTTTTTGTTGTTGGATTCATGGCATCGGGCAAAACAAGCCTCGGTAAAAAGTTGGCAAATGCACTCAAAAAGACCTTTGTGGATTTAGACCGTGAAATCGAAAGACGCATCAAAATGAGCATCACCGAACTCGTGCTCAAAGAAGGCTGGGAAGAACTCCGCACCATTGAGCACGATGTGCTGATTTCGCTCGACCTCGAAGATAAATTCATAGCCACCGGTGGCGGCACACCCTGCTACTTCGACAGCATAGACTATATGAAAGAACGCGGCACCGTCATCTTTTTCGACATACACGAAGAAATACTATTCAGTCGCCTCCGCAGCCAGGAACACCGCGACCGCCCGCTCATCGCCACGCTTTCCGGTGAAGACCTCCGCGACTTCATTAAAACAAGCCTTGCCCAACGCAGACCCGTCTATGAACAAGCCCACCTAATCTTCAACCCCGTAAAACAATCCGTTGAAGAAATGACAGCAGCCATCCACAACTACGAACTTTCAGTTGCCGAACCGCATGAATGAATGGAAGATGAGGGGCAATCCGTAAATCGGTAAGTATGTGTAATTGGTAACGTTAAAATAAACCATTCTCTATTGCTACCTTCGCGGCATGACAAAAGATAATGTTGTAAAACCAGGGCAAATGTTTTCGGGAAGTTACCTGCGCAAAACAACTCCCTTTCATCACTTTGCGTTGGCTATGGTGTTTGGCATTGCAGGTATGTTGATTGCCCGGTACTTTTTCAAATCGCAGGAAGGCATCGGTTTTATGGGATGCTTTGGCGTGTTGTTCTACGCCATGTTCAACCCGTGGTTGTTTATGCTGAACCCTGATATGAAAAAATACTTTTTCACTTCGCTTGCATTGTACATAACGCTTTGCATATCCATGTTCGGCATCATTTTTTTAATGACGGGAGAAAACGTATTCAACCAATGGAGCTTGAAAATCATTCTTATTTCATCAACGTTTTTTTACTTTGTGGCATTCGGCATGATGCGCCTGCTGAAATTGGTGCTGGAAGATGATGATAAACTTTGAATGATTATGAAAATACAATTACGGAAATTTGATAGCGAAGGAATATGTCGCGCAACCGTTTTGTTCAAATTTCTGTTATTTTATTTCCTTTTAATTTTTGCAAATACTCAACCGGTAAAGGCAATCACCATCATTAGTACAATGGTGCTGCTTTGTAAAACCATAGTGGCCAGCGCCCCATTGAGTACCGCCAAAAAACGATTGGTGCTGTATTTGCGAATAAATAATTTGAAGCTTTTTCCGGCCAGCTCTTTCAGAGCATTTTCT
>CAZSEG010000157.1:880-6572 GCA_964605875.1 uncultured Chitinophagaceae bacterium | reverse complement strand
CCGTACTTGATGAATACCGACTTGATGGTGTCGAAAATGTGGTTGCGTTTTTCCATCTCCGCGGGCGAAAAATCACGCGTGCCCTTGGCCAATGAAGGTTTGATTACTGCCATGCGACAAACTTAGATATATTTGCCTGTATAGGCAAGGCAAATGTATCGATCTCCGCTGCGACTGAGAGGCAAAATGCGATAGCGGAAACGTAAGAGATAGATATGAGATTTGAGACGTGAGATATGAGAAAAAGTCCGAAGACCGATGTCTGAAGCTCGAAAAATTGAACAAAGTACTGTCCCGCTCCCCTCTCCTTCGGAGAGGGGTTGGGGGTGAGGTGTTGCCACAATTCCTCTGTAATAAATGGCGCAAACGGAGCTAATGCAATTACCAAATCCTGCAAGATTTTTTTCTTATTACATTTCAAATCGGTGAGTTCATTCACGCAAATCATAAAGGCGGAAACGGAAGTGTTGAAGCCCAACTGCTCCATATCGTATTCTATTTTCTTCAACAACTTGTGCAGCGATTTCAATTCATCTTTGGTTGGTTCTTCATCCGTTACCAAAAACTTACCATCGTTATCATAAAACAATCGCCAGAACTTGCGCAGGAAATTGTAGCAACCGCTGATGCCTTTGTCATCCCAGGGTTTGCTCAATTCGATTGGACCTAAAAACATTTCAAACAAACGGAAAGTATCTGCTCCATATTTCGCAATCACATCATCAGGATTGACAACGTTATACTTGGATTTGGACATTTTTTCGACTTCGCGCAAACATTTGAATCCATTTGCCTCCTTAAAGTAGAAATACAATACTTTATCAGTAATCAGTTTACTCTCATATTCCTTAACATTCAAGGTATCATCATCATTTATGAAGTCTAATGGTACGTGAATTTTTGATACCCCAATCATCAATTTATCTGATAAAACAAGTGAGTCTTTTATACCTAAATTGAAAGCAACACTCAATAAGTCGAGTCTTTCTCTCGCATTTTTTTTATCTTCTTTCCATTCATCCCATACATCAGCACAGATAAAAATATCTTCATATCCTAATACAGCTCCCAATATATTCACTCGATACACAAACGCACTCCTTCCCTGTATCATCCCTTGATTCACCAACTTCTTAAACGGCTCATCAAAACAGATGAAACCTAAGTCAAATAATACTTTGGTGAAGAAGCGCGAATACAACAGATGCCCTACTGCGTGTTCGCTTCCGCCTACATACAAATCCACTTGTTGCCAATAGTCTAATTTTTCTTTTGCGGCAAAAGCGTTGTTGTTGTGCGGGTCGGTGTAGCGCAGGAAATACCAACTGCTGCCCGCATAACCGGGCATGGTGTCGGTTTCGTATTTTTTTTCTAACCACTGTTGATTGTTGGCAAGCGGAGAACGCCCGTCACCCGTTGGTTTGAAACTGTCCACCTTCGGCAGTTCCAGAGGCAATTCATTTACGTTTAAAGCCACAGGAATATCTGCTTCATCATCGCTTTCTTCATCCAAAAAAGGAGAATCCACTTCGCCCTGCACTTCATATTTTATCGGAAAAGGCTCGCCCCAATAACGCTGACGGCTGAAACTTGCATCGCGCAGTTTGTAATTCACCTTGCGTTTGCCAATACCCATTTCCTCCACTTTTTGTATCATGGTTTCAATAGCATCTTTCACTTCCATGCCGTTGAGAAAATCGCTGTTAATCATCTTACCAACCTTATCTTCAATGGTCGCATTCGGATACATGGATTTATCAACGATTTCAACAACCGGCAAGCCAAACTTTTCTGCAAACTTTCTGTCGCGCTCATCATCGGCAGGCACAGCCATGATTGCGCCTGTGCCGTAGCCCGCCAGCACATATTCAGCAGTCCACACAGGCACTTTTTCTTTTGTAAAAGGATGAATGGCATAAGCTCCCGTAAAGCAGCCCGTAATTTTTTTCTCCTGCTGGCGTTCAATATCGCTGCGGCTTTTTACATAAGCCAGATATTCGTCAATGGCTGCGCGCTGGTCATTGGTAACAATCGTGTCCATCGCCTCATGTTCAGGTGCAATAACAAGAAATGTAGCACCGAAAAGCGTATCAATACGAGTGGTGAAAACTGTCAAATCCATCGCAGCAAACTCCATCATAAAGTTAAGCTGGCAACCCTCGCTTTTCCCAATCCAATTTCTTTGCTGTTCTTTGATGCTATCGCTCCATTCGATGCGATTCAAACCCTCCAGCAACCTGTCGGCATATTCCGTAATGCGCAAACTCCACTGCCGCATTTTTCTGCGCTCCACGGGATAGCCGCCACGCTCGCTTTTGCCGTCTTTCACTTCATCATTCGCCAACACACAACCAAGCGTTTCACACCAGTTCACCTCCGTAAACGAACGAAAAGCCAAGCGATAAAACTGTAAAACGCGCTCTTTTTGCTTGCGCGAAAATCCTTTCCACTCCGCAGCAGAAAATGTTCTGTGCCACTCAGGGTTGAATTGTTTCCAACCGTTATTACAGCCTTTGGTTTCAAAGCGCTGAATCAGCTTATCAATTGTTTCTGCCTTGCCTGTTTCGCGGTTGTACCAACTGTTGAACAACTGTAAAAACATCCATTGTGTCCACTTGTAATATTCGGGCTTGCAGGTTACTACTTCACGGCTCCAATCGAAACTGAAACCAATTTTATCCAACTGTTCGCGATAGCGCGTGATGGCGGTTTCAGTAGTAATTTCAGGGTGTGTGCCTGTTTCAATAGCATATTGCTCGGCAGGCAAACCGAAAGCGTCATAGCCCATCGGATGCAGCACATTAAAGCCTTTCAGCCTTTTGTAACGCGCATAAATATCATTGGCAACGTAACCCAACGGATGCCCCACGTGCAAGCCCGAACCACTCGGGTAAGGGAACATACTCAACGCATAAAACTTAGGTTTGGCGGGGTATTCGGTAACTTTGTAAAGTTCATTTTCAGCCCACTTCTTTTTCCACTTATCTTCAATATCTGTAAAACGGTATTCCATAACGAGTGCAATTATACCGCTTTTAAGAAGTTTGATTTTAGATTTTAGTGAAATATGAAAAGCAATCTCACTTTAAATTGAAAGGAAGACTCAAATTACCTCACAAACTTCCTCAATACCGCTGCGGCATTATGCCCGCCAAAGCCAAAGGTGTTGCTTAATGCCGTGTTCACCACTCTTTTTTGCGTAGTGTTGAAAGTAAGATTCAGTTTGCTGTCAATCTCAGGGTCATCGGTAAAATGATTGATGGTAGGAGGCACAATGTCATTTACGATAGCAAGCACACAAGCAATAGCTTCAATTGCGCCCGCGCCACCAAGCAAATGCCCGGTCATAGATTTTGTTGCGCTGATATTTATATTATAGGCATGGTCGCCAAAAACACGTTTAATTGCCAACAATTCTGCATTGTCGCCAAGCGGAGTAGAAGTGCCGTGTGTGTTGATGTAGTCTATTTCTACGGGTTGAATACCTGAATCCTTCAAAGCATATTCCATCACCTTTGCCGCGCCCAAGCCTTCGGGATGCGGAGCGGTTAAATGATAAGCATCCGCGCTTAAACCGCTGCCCAATACTTCGGCATAAATCTTTGCACCGCGCGCCACGGCATGTTCCAATTCTTCAATGATTAAAGCGCCACCGCCTTCGCCCATTACAAAACCATCGCGGTCTTTATCATAAGGGCGCGAAGCAGTTTCAGGCGAATCGTTTCTTTCGCTCATTGCCTTCATGCGGTTGAAGCCGCCAATGCCGCCTGCGGTAATTGCCGCTTCGGAACCTCCGGCAACAATAGCAGTTGCTTTTCCTAACCTTATTAAATCGAAAGCCTGCGCAATAGATATGGTGGAAGAAGCGCAAGCCGCTACGGGCGCAAAGTTCGGTCCTTTAAAACCATGCTTCATAGATATTTGCCCTGCGGCAATATCTGCAATCATCTTTGGAATAAAAAACGGATTGAAACGTGGAATGCCATCTGCACTCCGCGCGAACTGCGTTACTTCTTCCTGAAAAATTTCCAAGCCGCCAATGCCCGAAGCCCACAACACACCGATTAGTTCCTTGTCTATTTCGGCAGCATCCAAACCCGAATCGGCAATTGCTTCATCGGCTGCCACCATTGCAAACTGCGCATACCTGTCGAACCGCTTTACATCTTTTCGTTCAAAGAAATTAAGCGGGTCAAAGTTTTTTACCTCGCAGGCAAAACGAGTTTTGAATACGGAAGGGTCAAAACGGGTGATGGTAGCAGCACCACTTTTTCCGGCAATCAGATTGCTCCAATATTCGGGAATAGTGTTGCCGATGGGCGTGATAGCCCCCAAGCCGGTGATAACTGCGCGCTTCATCAGCATTGCGCTACAATAAATTTAGGAAGCAATAGTTTTTTGCAGGTATTCAATCGCCTGCCCTACTGTTGTAATTGTTTCAGCTTGCTCATCGGGAATAGCGATATTGAATTCTTTTTCAAATTCCATGATAAGCTCTACCGTATCTAAAGAGTCTGCGCCCAAATCATTGGTGAAACTTGACTCAGCTGTTACCTGGCTTTCTTCTACACCAAGTTTATCAACAATAATTTTCTTTACGCGTTCTTCAATATTTGCCATTGCGTTGACTAATTGTTTTGTGAAATTGAACCGCAAATGTATAAGAATATCCTAAATCGCAACCCCCCGCCCCAACAATGTTGATTATTTATCTCTAAAGCAGGTAAAACACTGTTTAAAAGTTTGGGTATTACTTTTTTTGCACATTGCTAAATTGCGTTGTGCAAGCAAAGAAGGTTTTCAGGTTAGATGATGATTTTCCGCAGGAGCCATTCCGGCTGATTGGCGTGGGCGCGGCTTTGAAATATTATGTGCTTTGCCATCATCTCAATAACTTATGGCAGATAGATTTTCAATCTATCGCTCCTGTAATTATTAAAAACAGCAAAGGAAAAAAGGCGGAATTTTTTGCCTTGAAATCTGCAAGCGGGGACGGAAAAATTGTTTTTACAGTGTTTGTAAATAAAGATGCGGGGCAGTTTTTGTTGCCCGAAGCCGCCAACTATGATTTTATTCTGAAAGTGGAAGGCGAGTTGGAAGATGAAGACATCAAGGAATTTTGCAGTGAAATTAAAAGTGTGAAAGGTGTGCTGCTTTCAGCCGAAATTCCTTTGGAAAAAACGAAATATTCCAACAGGCTGTTGTTGCCCGAATAGCTAAAAATTTTCGTACTGATGCACCACTCCGCTTATCTCTCTTTTTTGTTCCAATAATCCGTTGCGGTCGAACAAATATTCATACATACGCCAAGCAGTTTTGATTTTTCCGTAAAGTTCAATTTCATATTTAACGGTTACTTGCGCTTGCTCATCGTTTTGCGCCATTCTTTTTATCAGTTCATGTTGCGTGCCCGTAAATTGCAGTTGGAATTTTGCGTAATTGAACTTCACGAAATGGTGTTTGATAATTTGCCCGATATTTTTGCGAACAGCAGCAGGAACTTTATTTTTTGCGATGGTTATTTCTACATCTTCAAACGCACCCGTTGAATCAAATTCTATGCTTGCGGGCAGTTTATTCCAAAGGATTTTTGCTTCGTAACTGCGCCTTTCAAAGTTTATTTCTTTCACCCAATGCAGCAATTCCACATCCAAACTTTGCACAAAAGTTCTTGCGCTCAACGGCACTAAAT
>CAZSEG010000157.1:472-870 GCA_964605875.1 uncultured Chitinophagaceae bacterium | reverse complement strand
AAATGGCTGTCAATCGGAATCTCTTTTTCATATTTTATATCCTCCTGCGCAACGCAGAAAAAAGGCAAAAACAAAAACAGGAAAAAGGAAAAAATGTGATTGCGTTCAATCATTTGCAGGGATGCAAGATATTTTTTTCCAAATATTTCTACCTTCCGTTTAAATCTCAAAACAGATGAGAACAATTTTACTATCGGTAATGCTGTTACTGTTTGTGCCGATGTTTGCGCAAAACAATAATTGCGCGAGCAACAGATACAAAGAGCAAGTTTTTTCGGCAGTTACAAAAACTTCGCAGGTGCATTACGGAACAGCCACACCATACGGATTGCTTGCCCAACCGCAGGATTTATACATGGATATTTATGAACCAACGGGAGATACGCTCGCTAATCGTC
>CAZSEG010000157.1:0-462 GCA_964605875.1 uncultured Chitinophagaceae bacterium | reverse complement strand
AATCGTCCTGTGATTGTGTATGCTTTTGGCGGTGCTTTTTTAATTGGCGATAAAAATCAGCCGCCCATTCCCGATTACTGCACAGCCTTTGCGAAAATGGGTTTTGTTGTCGTGGCGATTGATTACAGAATCGGGTTTAATATTGTCAGTTCCGAAAGCACGGTGCGGGCTGTGTATCGCGCTGCGCAAGACTTGCGGGCTGCGGTGAGGTTTCTTTGTCAGAGGCATCAGCAGTACAGAATTGATACGGCTTCTGTGATTCTGACGGGCAGCAGCGCGGGTTGTTTTGCGGGTTTACATTCTACTTATTTTGAAGAAAGCCAACGCCCGCTTCCTACTTTTGGTATTCCTTTAGAGCCTGACGATTTGGATTGTTTTGATTGTTCGGGAAATACTGATTTCGGAAAACGCTTGCCGAAAATCCGCGCAATTGTAAATCACTGGGGCGCGATTTTAGATACC
>CAZSEG010000156.1:0-6826 GCA_964605875.1 uncultured Chitinophagaceae bacterium | reverse complement strand
GCGTAGCCAATACAAAAAACGGTTTAGGCAAAGCGTGGCGTACACCGCCAACGGTTACGCTGCGCTCCTGCATACTTTCCAGCAAAGCCGATTGTGTTTTGGGCGGTGTGCGGTTGATTTCATCTGCCAAAACAATATTGGCAAACACCGGACCTTTATTGAATTTAAAATGTCGCGATTCATCCAGCAATTCCGAGCCGATAATATCACCCGGCATCAAATCGGGCGTAAACTGAATGCGGTTGAACGCCAAATCCAGCACCTGCGAAATGGTTTGCACGGTCAGGGTTTTTGCCAAACCCGGCACGCCAATCAGCAAGCTGTGTCCATCGCAAAAAATAGAAACCAACACATGATGCACCACCTCGTGCTGCCCCACTATCACTTTACCAATCTCCGCTTTCAGTTCTTTATACTTTGCCGCAAAGGCATCTAATGCTTCTACATCTGAATTGTACATACGTGCTAACCTCTATTTTTAAGGTGCGCTAAAATACAAGTGTTTTCAACTTGCACTAATGTGATTTATTAAATGTTGGTAATAATGTTTGATTGAAATCCATTTTAGGAATTGTTGCAAGGCTTAAAGTAATATTGCCTCATGTTTTCCATTGCAGATATTATTACCATCACCATTTCGCTTTTTGCGGTTATTGATATTGTCGGAAATATTCCTGTGATACTTTCTTTAAAGCAAAAGCAGTTGCAGTTTCATCCGGGCATCGCCACCGCCTTTGCCGCACTGCTGATGATAGGTTTTCTTTTTGCGGGAAAAACGCTTTTGAGCCTGATGGGTATTGATGTGCAATCTTTCGCCATTGCAGGTTCTATTGTAATTTTCATTATCGGTATCGAAATGATTTTGGGCAGAAGTTTTTTCAAAACCGACCCCGAAGTAGGCAAAAGCGGCAACATTGTTCCGCTTGCTTTTCCTTTGCTTGCAGGCGCGGGAACGCTTACTACCATTATATCGCTGCGGGCGGTGTATTCCGTGCCGAACATCATTGCAGGCATTTTGATAAACCTTGTGATTATGTATCTGACCTTAATCAGCCTTGATTGGATAGAAGCCAGACTGAGCAAGAACACATTAAGCGCCATGAACAAATTTTTTGGTGTGCTGCTGGTGGCTATTTCTGTAAAAATTTTCACCAATGCGGTAATTGCGCTGGCAAAGACTTTTTGATTTGCATTTCAATCTGCGTAATCCATGAATCCGTGTAATCATCGTTTACGCAATTATCAATTCATCACTCACAACTTCATCACTTTCATCACATACCGCTTCTCCCCTGCCTGCAAATGCAGGTAATAAATACCGGAAGCATTATCTGAAAGTTGAATCATCCTTCTGCCTGCAACTGCTTCGCGGGCAATAATTATCTGACCGATATGATTGCGCAATTCCATCTGCACTTCTTCGTCCGATTGCACATTCAACTCAAATGAATTGTTGAACGGATTTGGCGCAACAGTTGCCGAAAAGTTTGCCACAATATCTTTCACCAAAGTATGCTGAACTAAATGAACTGTGTCAGTTGCAATGGCAGTGCAACCGTTGGCATCGGTAACGGTAACGGAATAGATGCCCGGTGAAAGCCCTGTTGCGGTTTGTGTATTTTGATTGCCTGCATCATCCCAATCGTAAGTAAAAGGCGCAATACCGCCCGTAACATTTGCAGTAACAGTACCCTGAATTGTAAAGTTTACATTGTCTGTGGCGGTAGTTGCAACCACAGGCGGAGCAAGCACTTGGGCAAATAAATTCTTAGTAATAGTATCTGCACCAAACTGATTTTTCACAATCAATTGTACATCATAAAAACCTGCAATCGGGTAAGTTACCGTAGGATTCAATTGAGTAGAAATTAAAGGCGAGCCACCTTCAAAATGCCACTCAAAAGAATCGGCATCGCAAAGTGCAGCTTGGGAATATTGAATCTGCAAACCTTCGCAGCCCGTTTGTTTATCGCTTGAAAATTCGGCAACCACAGGGCGCACGGTTACAAAATTCACAAACTCAGTAGTATCGCTTCCTGCTTCATTTATGCCAATCAAAGAAACGCTGTAAACACCCGGAGTGTTGTAGGTAACTTTTGGAAAAGCAACATTGGTAGAAGAAGGCGCGCCACCCGGAAATGACCACTGCAAAGTATCGGGGTCATTAAGGGAAAGGTCTGAAAAGCTGATGGTATCGCCTACGCAAACAGTAGTTTTAGAAGCCGAGAAATTGACGATTGGCGGCACGTTGGCAATGCTTGTAGAATCCTTAATTCGGAACAAATCAAAACCTGCTTCTACCAAATGCCCCGTAGGTGAATCGAAGGTGTGCACAATCAAACGCATATTGTTTGAAGGAGTGATATAATCATTCAAACGATAAGTTCTGAACAGCCATTGACTGAGCGGTGCGGTAGAAGCAGCGTTCTTTTCCAGCACAACAGTTTGCGTTCCGTTGGTAACAGAAACAATCAGCGAATCATCGGGATTGCCCGAACCCGCGCCATTGTAGAACCAACGGTAGTAACTTAAAATCGGTTCGCTGTAATTCGTCAAATCAAAAACAGGAGAAGTGAGTATGGTTGTGCCATCGTCCACATCATCGGTGCCGGCTTGCCCGCCACCGTTGCCTGTCATAAAACAAAGGCTGCCGAAATCGCCTGTTACGTCTGCATCGGGATTCACTTTATAGGTAACATTATTTTCCGTGTAGGTTGTGCCCACAGGAACGCCTCTTATCCATTTGCCCGAAACTGCATTGCCTGATTCCGTCCAATTAAAGTTCAATAAAAAATCATCATAATAACCCGGATTTATCAAAACGGTTGTTTGCGGAGAACCCTGCTGCAAAGAAAGATTACTCACCACATTTGTTACATAACCCCATTTGCCTGCATAGATGGAATACACATCCTGTTGCAGGTTCGCAACGGTGAAAAATCCGTTGGCATCGGCTGTAACATTGTAATCGGTTTTGCCATCCAAAAACACCAAAGCATTCGGCACACCAAGATTGGTGGAAGCGTCCACCACTTTGCCCGTGTAAGAAAAAGTAACGGGAACTGTACACACGTTTGAATTGAGCAAAGCAGCTCTGCGCGGTGCATTGTTCAGCGCGGTAAGCATTCTTGTTTTCTGGCAAAGCGTGAAAATATTCATGCAGGCATCATTGGTATAGTCCATATAGTTTTGAACCATATCGTTGGGGTCGGGCGTGCCGTCATTGCAACTGTTTCTTGTCGGGCAGCCGTAGTTTGCCGCGCTTGCTTTCGGAGTATCATCGCAGTAATCGGTTGCGGTGCAACTGCTGCCATCGCCCCAGATATGGCGCAAACCAAGCCAATGCCCAAGCTCGTGAGTAAGTGTTCTTCCTTTATTGTACGGAGATTGCACATTGCCCACTCTGCCGAATGCCGTGTGGCGAATTACAACGCCATCGGTTGTTGCGCCACCGTTGTTTGTGCCGATTCCTTGCAGACTTACATTCGGAAATTGCGCATAACCCAAAATGCTTCCGCTGAAATTTACAACCCATATATTACAGTATTTATTGGGATCCCAATAGGTTTGAGGTTTTACGCTGGTGTTGATAGTATTGGTGGAGGAATAAGATGCAACACCAAGATTTACACGGTCAATGCCGGGTTCGGGCATGATATTTCCGTTGGGGTCAATGACCGCCATGCACCATTCTATTTCCACATCTGCGCCAACGGGATTGGTGTTAAAACCCGCAGTGCCGGACATTTTTCGGAAGTCTTCATTCAACACGGCTATCTGCGAATTGATTTGCGCTGCGCTGATGTTTTCGCCCGCGCCAACCGCATCGCCATTGTGAATAACGTGAACCACTACAGGAATTGTAACCACCGCGCGGCTGCCGTTGTATTGCACATTATGCGGATTTTTCGCTATCAAAGTTTGCAGCCAGTTTTCAAAATCTTGCAGCGATTCCGTTCCCTGATCCACGCGCCTCAAAGAATCCATATACATGGATGCGCATTTTTCCTGACTGAATGTTGGGGATAAAAAAGAAAGGGTCAGCAGTTGTGCAATAAGTAATTTTTTCACTTGCCTGTTTATTATTTATGTGAAACGAAGATAATTTAAAATAGAAACGACCAATGATAAAGGATTGCGTGGCTGTTTATCCGGTCGTTCAATACAAATGCGATGTGTCGCAATGTAATTCAATATGAAATGAAGTATCGGCTAAATAGTTCACTTTATACAAACATAAATTCTGATGATTGAAAGTTTCCATTTCCGACAAAGGTCTGTTGGAAAGCGTACACATAAACGCTCGGATAAATCTGCCGTGCGTGGCAATCAGAATCTTTTTTTCGGGAGTGTTGCGCAGATAATGGATGAATTGCAATTGTCTTTGCTGCAATTCAAAAGGGCTTTCGCCTTGCGGATATTTTGCGTGAATATTTCCCGCTTTCCATTCGGCAAGCATGTTTTTAAATGAATCATCAGACTCGAAAGTGCTAACCGTTCCCTCCATTTCGCCCCAGCTTATTTCGTCCAATTCATTTCTTATTTCCAAAGGAATACCCGACTTGTTGAAGTTTTCAAGGCTTTGCTGCGCCCGCAAAAGCGAGGAAGCATAAAGTTTATCGAACGGAATATGCTTATAGGCTTCAAAGAATTTCTGCGCCTGCAATCTTCCTGTTTCATTAAGCGACAGATTTACGCCTTTGCCCTGAACAATTCCTTTGGCGTTGTGGTCGGTTTGCCCGTGCCTAATGATATACAACTCTTTTTGAAAATTATCCGGCATCCTCATTCAGATTTTCAAGTATAAGTTCGGCTTCGTGTTTATGTTCATTTAAAGTATCGTAAGCCTTGATAATTTCTTTCACCAAGCGATGGCGCACCACATCTTCTTCGGTAAGACGAATGAAAGAAATACCGTTGATGGAACGCAGAATTTTGATTGCGGTGTGCAAGCCGCTTTGTTGCGAGCGCGGCAAATCTATTTGCGTTGGGTCACCCGTGATTACACATTTACTGCTTGCCCCGATACGTGTAAGAAACATTTTCAACTGAGCATTTGTACAGTTTTGCGATTCATCCAAAAGTATAAAAGCATGGTCTAAAGTTCTGCCGCGCATGAATGCCAAAGGCGCAATTTCTATGATGCGGTTTTCCATGTAATACTTCAATTTATCCGCAGGAATCATATCTTCCAACGCATCGTAAAGCGGACGTAAATACGGGTCAATCTTTTCTTTTAAATCACCTGGCAAAAAGCCGAGATTTTCTCCTGCTTCTACGGCAGGGCGTGTGAGGATTATCTTTTTTACACTCTTTTCTTTCAGGGCGCGCACAGCAAGCGCAACAGCAGTGTATGTTTTACCCGTACCCGCAGGACCTATTGCGAAAACAACATCATTTGCTTCGCTTTCCTTCACCATCTTTTTCTGGTTTTCGGTGCGCGATCGAACCACCAAACCATTGTTGCCATACACAATAATATTGTTAGGCTCTTTGCCTGCGGTGCTGTCCACCTTTGCAGTTTGCGTCAGCATAATGTTTTCAATGTTCTCTTCATTCAGCTTTCCGTAGCGCTCGATGGTGGCAATCATCTGCGCTATTTTTTGTTTGAAAATCTGCAATTCTTCCTCTGTGCCTTCCGCCTTGATGCTGCTGCCCCGACTGACCATGCGAATGGTAGGAAAAGATTTTTTAATGAAGTTGAATTTTGAATTGTTTACCCCGAAAAAATCTATCGGGTCAATTCCTTCGATGGAAAGTGTTAGCTCTGTCAAATGTTCAAGTTTATGCAACCGAAGGTAATTATCTGCATCAAACTTGTTGGTGTACAGATTAGTTTTTAATCCACATTGTTATCAACGTAATTGATTTGTTTATATGACGTGAATAGAAGTGTTTTGATTTCGCAAAAATCAATTAACACGCTTCATGGCTGTTGTTACCATCACTACCGACCTTGGCACAGCAGACTTCTATCTGGCTGCATTGAAAGGCTCGCTGTATAAGCAGTGTGGCGCAGTTCCGATTGTGGATGTGAATGTTCAAATCAGGCATTTTGATATTAAGCAGGCGGCTTATCATCTTCAGCAGGCGTATCATTATTTTCCCAATGACACGGTTCATATCATTCACATCAATCCGAATTATGCTGCAAAGAGATTGCTGGTAACGTCTTTCAATAATCAATTTTTTATTGCGTTCGACAATGGTTTTCTGCCTTTGTTTTTGCGCGAAAACCGCGCTGAAATATTTGCGGTGAATGATGATATAAACAATGGACTTGGCGTAAACGGATTTAAGAGTATTGCAAAAGTAGTGCAACATCTTATTGCCGAAAAAACCATCAGCGGCATTGCTTCCAACACAACAAACTACATGAAAATTTCCCTGCCGAATGCCACGTCAGGCGCAGCGGGAATTAAAGGAAGCATTATTTCGATAGATGTTTTCGGCAACGTAATTACAAACATCAGCAGGGATTTATTTGAAGCGCATTTCAGAGAAAAAAGATTTACAATAAGAATCAATCACATTGCAATTAACGAGGTGAAACCAAACTACGGATTGGCAAATGATGAAGGCGAACTGATTGCGTTATTTAATGATGCGGGTTTATTGGAAGTTGCCATCATAAGAGGGAAAGCTGCAAGCCTGCTTGGCTTATCGGTCGGGCAGAATGTGTTGGTGGTTTCTGAGTAGAACATACTTATGGTTCGATAAACTTTTACTTTCGCGCCATTATGATGAATGAAAATCTGCTTTCCAAAATTCTTGGTTCTTGGTTCTTGGCTCTAAACTCTTGGCTCTTGATTCTTGGCTCTTGGTT
>CAZSEG010000155.1:0-6853 GCA_964605875.1 uncultured Chitinophagaceae bacterium | reverse complement strand
GCCGCCATGCCACTGCCAAAAACCAACGCATCTTCCGCGTTTGCCAATGCGGCTAATTTCTTGCGTAAAATTTCTGTTGTAGGGTTGTTGCCGCGCGTGTAAAGATGATAGCCGTCTTCATTCAATATTGCCGAACGAAGTTCATCAACAGTTTCGCAACAAAAGTTACTGCTTTGAATAATCGGTGGCGCAACCGAATGAAAATATTTGCCGCGTTCTTCGCCCAACTGATTTAAAATATATGATACATCCATGCAACAAAGATAGTTGAAAACGGGAGCGCGTTGTTGAGAATCCGGCTGTTTTGTTCGGAAAGAAGAGGTGTTACAACTTCTGCATTAAAACTTATCTTTGCACACTTAATTTATGAGCGAATCTTTATACAACAACGATGTTGCCTTTGAACTTCAACCTAAAAAAATTGAAGAATCAAGGCAAGGCGAAACACTTTCTTTAGAAAGACCTGCGGACGTAATTGCCAACGGCAAAAAGTATTACATTGAAAGCTACGGCTGCCAGATGAATTTTGCCGACAGTGAAGTCGTGGCTTCCATTTTGTCGAACGCAGGATTTGATTCTACAACAGAGTTCTTAGATGCAGATTTAATTTTGCTGAACACCTGCGCCATCCGCGATAATGCCGAACAGCGCATCCGCCATCGTTTGCAACATTTTAATGCAGTGAAAAAACGCAAGAAAGCCGCTTTGGTTGGCGTGCTTGGCTGCATGGCAGAAAGACTGAAAGATAAGTTTCTGGAAGAAGAAAAAATCGTGGACATCGTTTGTGGTCCCGATGCTTATCGCACACTGCCCGGTCTTGTGGAAGAAGCCGACACCGGACAAAAAGCCGTGAATGTTTTATTGAGTCGTGAAGAAACCTATGCAGAAATAAATCCTGTGCGGTTAAATTCAAACGGAGTAAGCGCGTACATTTCTATCATGCGCGGTTGCGATAATATGTGTTCGTTTTGTGTAGTGCCGTTTACGCGCGGCAGAGAACGCAGCCGCAACTGGCACAGCATTGTGGATGAAGCAAAAGAGTTGTATGCAAAAGGTTACAGAGAAGTAACCCTGCTCGGGCAAAATGTAGATTCATACAGATACAGCGATGATACAACTTTGGTTGGCAAGAAACTGATTGAAGCGAAGTATGACGAGCGTGTTGTAAACTTTGCGCAACTGCTTGAAAAAGTTGCCTTGGTTGCGCCCGACCTGCGCGTTCGTTTCAGCACTTCGCACCCGAAAGATATGACGGACGATGTGCTGTACACTATGGCGAAACATCATAATATCTGCAAGTACGTTCACCTGCCGGTGCAAAGCGGCAACAGCCGTGTGCTGGAAATGATGAACAGAACCTACAACCGCGAATGGTATTTAGACAGAATTGCTGCGGTGCGAAAAATTGTTCCCGATGCAGCAATTTCTACGGATATTATCACAGGCTTTTGCAGCGAAACGGAAGAAGAACATCAGGATACATTAAGCCTGATGGCGCAGGTGAAATATGAACTGGCGTATATGTTTTTTTACAGCGAACGTCCCGGAACTTTAGCCGCAAAAAAATATAAAGATGATGTGCCTGAAGAAGTAAAAAAACGCAGGTTGCAGGAGGTAGTTGATTTGCACAGGAGAGATTCACTTTTGCTGAACAAAGAAAAAATCGGCAATACTTATGAAGTGTTGGTGGAAGGAACTTCGCACCGCAGCGAGGAGAATTTATGCGGCAGAACTTCGCAAAATAAAATGGTGGTTTTCCCGAAAGGCGACATTAAAATCGGGCAATACGTGATGGTAAAAATTACGGATTGCACGGGCGGAACTTTGATTGGGGAAGTGGTTGATGAGAAGCAATAAATATTAATTTACAAATCATTCTTTATTCCATGATTCAACTCAAATCTTTATTTCATTCACTGAACAATCATAACGTTCGCTATCTTCTTTGTGGAGGAATGGCGGTTAATTTGTATGGTATTCCAAGAATGACTGCGGATGTTGATTTACTTATTGAATGGAATGCTGAGAATGTAAATGCTTTTGAAAAAGCTATTGGCGAAAACGGATATAAGCCAAGTGTTTTTTTTCAACTCAAAAACCTTGTCAGCAGTGAAGTTCGACTAAGTATGCGCAGGGATAAAAATTTGATTGCATACAGTTTTTCAAGTGATTCAATACGAACGTTTTCTTTGGATGTTGTTATAGATTTGCCTTTGGATTTTAAGGAGTGTTGGGAGCGGAAGGAAGTGAGAAAATTTTCGGATGTAAATGTAAATCTGCTTTCGGTAAACGACTTAATCAGTATGAAAGAATTGGCTAACAGAGAGCAGGATAAAATTGATGTTGTGAACCTTAAAAAATTCTTCAAAAAATGATGGAACCGATAAAAGAAAATGAAGGTGTTGGTTTCAAATATACTATCACCGAAGAACAGTTTCGCAAACACGCAGCGCTTTCTACCGAAGAGGTTTTTCAGTGGCTGGAAGAAATGGCTTTGTTCTTTTATGAAACACAAACCGAAGAAGAAAAAATGCGCAAGTATATTTTCAAACCCAATAAATTACTTTCACATCATCCCACAAAAGAACTTCAGGAATACTTCATTCAACTTCAAAACAAAATAGATAATGAGCGCAAACAGTGAATACAAACGCCCTTCATGGGATGAATACTTTATGGAAGTGATGGATGCCATCAGCAAACGCGCTACCTGCAATCGCGGGCGCAGCGGGTGTGTGATTGCAAAAGATAATCAACTGTTAGTAACGGGCTATGTTGGTTCTCCGGTGGGTTTGCAGCATTGCGATGATGTGGGGCATTTAATGAAGAAGGTAATACACGATGATGATAAAATCACCGACCATTGTGTGCGCACGGTTCATGCCGAACAAAATGCAATTTGCCAAGCGGCAAAGCGCGGTGTATCATTGGATGGCGCAACGCTTTATTGCAGAATGACTCCCTGCCGCACTTGCTGTATGTTGATTATCAATTGCGGAATCAGGCGCGTGGTTTGCCAGAGAAAATATCATGCGGGAGGCGAGAGTGAAGCTATGTTTCTGGAAGCGGGAATCAAGCTCGAATATTTTCATGAAGAAGTGCAGCAATATGAGAAGTAGTGTTCAGCTATGAGTTGGTGAAAAAGATGGAAAATGAATCTACTGATGAAAAAGACCCGCTGTGGTTAAAAATATTTGCGGTGGTTTTCTTTACAGCAATTGGGTTGTATTGGATTTACCTCAACGTGGCAATTGATTATGATTCATATTGCTTGATTAAAAGGTTGAAATTTGCAACTGGTAAAGTTGTGAGATATGGTAATTATAGAGGGACTTTAAACTGCACTTTCAAGTATAAATTTAATGATAAACAAATTGTAGAGGCACGTGTTTCGGTTTTTGAAAATGAGTATAATCGGTCTTGTTATGGGAGAAGTTATATCAATTGTAAAGGCGACACCATAACAGTTGGATATGATTCTTTGGACTACAAGAATTGTTACATAGTGGGTCGTAGCCCTAAGCCTAAAAGAGAGGAAACTTATCTTCCTCTTTTTGAGTGGTATGAGCGCAATTTTGTTCCTAAAGAAAAATGGTGCGTTTGTGAAGAAAAGACAATAATAAATTAAGAGAAGCCACTATGATAAAACCAACTGGGCGTAGGCTATGAACAATTCAATTAACACATAACAGAAAAAAAACAATTTTGAAAGAAACACTCACATCTACCGAAGAGAATTACATCAAGGCTATTTATCACCTGAGTGAGAATGGCAATGAAACAGTTTCAACCAATGCCATTGCCGATGCTTTGGCTACTACTGCTGCTTCGGTGAGTGATATGTTGCGCAAGCTGAGCGAAAAGAAAATTGCCAACTACGAAAAATACCGTGGCGTTACGCTTACCAAAGAAGGCAGCAACATTGCGCGTTTGTTAGTGCGCAGTCATCGCTTATGGGAAGTTTTTCTTGCAGAAAAATTGGGTTATGCTTGGGATGAAGTTCACGACATTGCCGAAAAGCTCGAACACATTCGCAACGAAAAACTGATTGAGCGTTTAGACGATTTTTTGGGCAATCCAAAGTATGACCCGCATGGCGACCCCATCCCCGATGCAAAGGGAAATATCAGCAACGATAACTATGTGGCACTCTCGCAATTGAAGAAAAACAGTGTGGCTGTGGTGGTAGGCGTTAAAGATTCCTCTGCGCGATTTTTGCAATACTTAGACGGCTATAAAATTTCCTTAGGCACTTCGCTGGAAGTGAAAGATATTATAGAATATGACGGCAGCGTGATTGTAGAAATCAACCAACAAAAACTAACACTTTCCTCAAAGGCTGCGGAATGTCTTATGGTGTCGCGGGCATGATGTTTATTAAAGTATTTATTAAGCGTGTTTTTGTGCTGCTGCTTTTTTACCAGGTATGCAGGTTGCTTTTTTATGCTTTCAATTATCATCTTTTTGCGGAAGAAACTTTTGCGTCATACACCAATATTGTTTGGGGTAGTTTGAGATTCGATATGTCGGCTCTGATGTACTTGAACTGCGCTTACCTGCTGATGCTTCTGCTGCCTTTTCCATTTCGCTTCAACAAGGTTTATCAGGCAGCAGCAAAGTGGATTTTTATTGTGGTGAACAGCATCGGCATTATTGCAAACCTTGCGGACATTGCCTACTATCCTTTTATCTTGCGCAGAACCAATGCGGCTTTTTTTTTAGAGTTTAAAAACGATACCAACCTGCTTGCCGAAGTATGGAAGTTTCTCTTTTCCTATTGGTATGTTGCCATTTTGGGCTTACTGCTTATCTGGCTTTTAGCCAAAACATATTCCATGATAAAAATGCCCGAAAGAGACAGCTACAACAAAAAGAAATATGCGCTGGATGCAGCGCTGTTGCCTTTTATGGTGCTGATATGGCTTGGCTTTGCACGCGGAAGTTTTGTGCCCAGCAACCGCCCGATAAACATCAGCTATGCAGGCGATTATGTTTCGCATCCGGCTTCGGTGAACCTTGTGATAAACACGCCTTTCTCTATCATGATGACTTTGGGCAATATCAAGATTCCTGAAGTAAATTATTTTGCCAAAGAAGAATTGGAAGCTATTTACAATCCGCTGCAAAGCTTTGAAGGCAAGCCTGATTCAAGCAAGAAAAATGTTGTCATCATTATTGTTGAAAGTCTTAGCAAAGAGTTTGTTGCTTCGCTCAATTCTGGCAAGGCGGGCTACAAAGGATATACTCCGTTTGTAGATACTTTAATTGCACATTCGCTGACCTTCGACAACACGCTGGCAAACAGCAAACGTTCTATCGAAGGGCTGCCTTCAATCGTGGCTTCGATACCTTCTTTGTCGGAGGCTTATGTGCTTACGCCTTATTCGGGAAATAAAATCAATTCAATCGCTTCGGTGTTGAAAACACGGGGCTATCACACTTCGTTTTTTCATGGGGCGCACGAAGGCTCTATGGGCTTTTCGGCATTTATGAAAATGGCGGGCTTTCAACATTCTTTCAGCAAAAAGGAGTTCAATAATGATGATTTGTTTGACGGCACATGGGGGATTTGGGACGAAGAATTTTTGCAGTATTGGTGCGATAACCTGAACACATTTCCGCAGCCGTTTTGCTCGGCAATTTTCACGGTGTCTTCGCATCATCCGTTTAAGCTGCCCGCGCGCTACAAAAACACTTTTGAAAAAGGCGATTTAGATATTCATCCTTCGGTGCAATACACCGACCATGCGCTCAAACTTTTCTTTGAAAAGGCAGCCAAAAGCAAGTGGTATAACAACACTGTTTTTGTGCTTACGGCAGACCATGCCGCCTCTTTTGCGCACTATCCCGAATACAACAATTCGGTGGGTGTGTTCTCGGTTCCTATGGTGTTTTTTACGCCCGATTCTTCATTGAAGGGATTTGAAAAACGCACCGTGCAGCAGCAGGATATTTTTCCTTCGCTGGTAGATTATTTGGGTTTGAATGATACCATCATGGCTTTTGGAAAAAGTGTTTTGAAGCCGCAGCATCAGCCATTGGCAGTGAATTATTTTGCAGGAATTTATCAGGCGTTTACAGACGATTACCTGTTGCAGTTTGATGGCGAAAAACCCATTGCACTTTTCAAATACCGAAGCGATGTGTTGCTGCAAAACAACCTGCTGCAACAAGAACCCGAAGCTGCCGCCCAACTGCTGAAACAACTCAAAGCGTATATTCAGCAATATGCTTCGCGCGTGAGGAATAATAGGATGTTGAGGTAGGAGAATACAGAATGTAAACGTGCAATGGCGTAAACAAAAAATCCCGCAGTGCGGGATTTGTAGCGAGGGGGGAGCTCGAATCCCCGACCTCAGCATTATGAGTGCTGCGCTCTAACCAGCTGAGCTACCTCGCCAAATATCTTTCAAAAATTGATTTTCAAAAAACGGAGTGCAAATATAGTATTTTCTTTAAGCCAATTCACTCAGACTAAAAATTTCCTTTTCTCTTATGCCGCGTTCGGTTTGTTGCAGGGTGCAACACTCTACGGTTTTATCGTGTTCAAAAAAGAAAATATGGTCGTTTTGAACTGCATCGGCAAGGAAATTCTTTTTCTCGTCCATTGCAAGCAGCGGGCGGGTGTCGTAAGCCATCACGTAAGGAATTGGAATGTGCGCCATGGACGGAAACAAATCGGCTGCGTAAACGATTGTTTTTCCTTTCAACTCAATGTGCGGAATCAACATACTTTCTGTATGTCCGTTTACCGTTTTCAATGAAATGTTTGGGTGAATATCGCGCGTTTCCGTTCCGGTAAACTTTAGCTGTCCGCTTTCCTGAATGGGCAAAATATTTTCTGAAAGAAAAG
>CAZSEG010000154.1:0-6875 GCA_964605875.1 uncultured Chitinophagaceae bacterium | reverse complement strand
GAAATCCACTTTTCTTAAAATATTACAAGGGGAAATAGATGCCACCACCGGGCAGGTAAGCATCAGCAACAATATGCGCATGGCGGTGTTAAAGCAAAATCACTTTGAATATGACGAAGTTCCTGTGATTCAAACTGTTATGATGGGACATAAAACCCTTTGGAACGTAATTCAGGAAAAAGAAAAGCTGTATGCCAAAGAAGATTTTACCGAAGAAGATGGCGTGAAAGCAGGAGAGTTGGAAAACCTCTTTGGCGAAATGGACGGTTGGAGTGCCGAAAGCAACGCAGCCGAATTATTGAGCAACGTAGGCGTAAAAGAAGAGCTGCATAATAAATTAGTAAAGGAATTAGACGGTAATCAAAAAGTGCGTGTGTTGTTGGCGCAGGCACTGTTTGGCAATCCCGACATTCTTTTGCTCGATGAGCCAACCAACGATTTGGATGTAAAAACCATTGCCTGGCTGGAAGATTTTCTTGCCGATTATCAAGGCATCATTCTTGTTGTCAGTCACGACCGTCACTTTTTGGATGCGGTGTGTACTAACGTGGTGGACATTGACTTCAGCAAAATGACTATTTACTCCGGCAACTATTCATTCTGGTATCAAAGCTCGCAGTTGGTTGCAAGGCAAAAAGCCGATGCCAATAAAAAAGCCGAAGACCGCATTAAAGAATTGCAGGATTTCATCCGCAGGTTCTCGGCAAATGCTTCTAAGTCGCGGCAGGCAACCAGCCGTAAAAAGGCTTTGGATAAAATCAATCTTGAAGACATCAAACCTTCGAGCCGCAAGTATCCTGCCATCATGTTCAATAACCCTATTCGCGATGCAGGAAATGAAATTTTGGAGGTGAAAAATCTTTCTAAAAAAGTTGGTAGCGAAACGCTGTTCAGCAATGTTTCATTTTCTGTAAAACGTGGCGATAAAATTGCTTTAATCAGTAACAATAGCCTTGCCGTAACCGCCTTGCTCAATATTTTAGATGGAACAGATTCAGATTATCAGGGTACTTTCAAATGGGGTGTTACTACTACGGTTGCTTCTATTCCGAATGATAATACACACTTCTTTCATGGCGTGGATGCCAACCTGATTGACTGGTTGCGCCAATACTCTGGCGAAGAAAAAGACGAAACTTTCATCCGTGGCTTTTTGGGCAAAATGTTGTTTTCGGGCGAAGAAGTTTTGAAGCAATGCAGTGTGCTTTCGGGAGGGGAGAAGATGCGCTGCATGTTCAGCCGCATGATGCTGATGCGCGGCAATGTGTTGTTGATGGACGAACCCACCAATCACCTTGACCTCGAATCTATCACCGCGCTCAATAATGGCATGACAGACTTCAAGGGTACTATTATTTTCACTTCGCGTGACCATGAACTTACACAGACTATCGCCAACCGCGTTATCGAAATTTCGCCAGCAGGAATGTTGGATAAAGAAATGACCTTTGACGAATATCTTACCAGCGACCGTGTTACAGCTCAACGTCAGGAACTTGGAATGATTTAAAAGTAAAATAATAAGATGTTTCCAATCAGCGGACAAAATCTCGAAAACCTCATTCCCCAAAAGCAACCGTTTGTTTTGGTAGAATCTTTATTAGAAGTAACTGAATCAAGCTGTTCAACCACCTTCACTGTTCCGCAAAATCATGTGTTGTGCAGCGATGGGAAACTTTCTATAGCGGGACTTTTAGAAAACATGGCGCAATCTTCGGGCTGTAAAATGGGTTACGAAGATTTTATGTCAGGCAAAAGACAAAGGCGCGGTTTTATTGGCGAAATAAAAGATGTCGTTTGCAACAGGCTACCCCTTGTTGGCGAAATACTCACCACCGAAGTGATAATCGAAAGCAAAGTATTTGGCGCAGTAACGATTGTATCGTCAAAAGTGATGAGTAATTCAGAACTGCTTGCATCGTGCCGAATGAAAATTTTCTTTGAGCCGGAGTAGAATGCAAGCAATGATTACGCAGATTTGAGGATTACACAGATTGCCTGCTATCATGGTGAGCGAAGTCGAACCACACTGCCTACTGATTTCTATTCTCTGATTTCTATTTTCTTCTAACTATTTTGTTTACGTTTGCCCTTCAAGTATGCAACCGCGCCTGATTCTTGAATCTCGACATTTTTCGCTCACCATTCACAGGCTTTGCCATTTAATTGTTGAAAATCACGGTGATTTTTCCGACACTGTTTTAGTCGGTGTGCAACCCAGAGGTGTTTTGTTGGCATCGCGTATTTACAAAGAACTTTTAGACATCACGGGTTTAAAAAATATTCCTTATGGCAAATTGGATATTACTTTCTACCGCGATGATTTCCGCCAGAAAGGTAAACCCATGCAGGCAAGCGAAACGGACATTACTTTTTCGCTCGAAAACAAAAGAGTGGTTTTGATTGATGATGTGCTTTATACAGGCAGAACCATTCGCGCGGCTTTGGATGCCATGCTCGATTTCGGCAGACCAACCCATGTAGAGTTATTGGTTTTAATAGACAGAAGATTGCACCGCGACCTTCCGATTCAGGCAACATACATTGGAAAAGTAATTGACTCCATTGCCGAAGAAAAAGTGAAAGTGGAATGGAAAGAAGAAGATGGCGAAGACAAAGTTTGGATTGAATAAAACGGATATGAGATATAAGATGAGTTGCGGGTTGCGGGTTACGAGTTGCGAGAAAGCTAATGCAGATAACTTATTACTCATAACTCGCTACTCGCTACTCGCTACTCGCTACTCGTTGCTCGCAACTTCATTTTCAAATTTTCAAATCAGCTAATCAAAAATGAGCGCACTCAGTCAGAAGCATTTATTGGGCATAAAATACATAGAGCGGTCTGATATTGAATTGATCCTCGAAACAGCCGTTCAGTTCAAAGAAGTGTTACAACGCCCCATCAAAAAAGTTCCTTCGCTGCGCGACATCACTATTGCAAATCTGTTTTTTGAAGATTCTACCCGCACCCGCATTTCATTCGAGCTTGCCGAAAAAAGATTAAGTGCCGACACAATAAATTTTTCCGCCTCCGGTTCATCAGTAAAAAAAGGAGAAACACTTTTAGACACCGTGCGCAATATTCTTGCCATGAAAGTGGACATGGTGGTGATGCGCCACAGCAGCAGCGGTGCACCTGTATTTCTTTCGCAACATATTCCTGCAAGCATTATCAACGCAGGCGATGGAACCAACGAACATCCTACACAAGCATTGTTGGATGCGTATTCCATGAAGGAAAAATTCGGTTCGCTGAAAGGTTTGAAAGTGTTGATAGTTGGCGATATAAAGCACTCCCGTGTGGCAGGTTCCAACATTCAATTGCTGAAAAAAGTAGGCGCGGAAGTGATGGTTTGCGGACCTCCGACTTTGCTTCCAAAATACATTGATGAATTAGGCGTAAAAACAGAACTGAATTTAAAAAAAGCACTGCAATGGTGCGATGTTGCGAACGTTTTGCGTATTCAGTTGGAAAGAATGGATATTAAATTCATTCCGTCATTGCGCGAGTATTCTTTGTTCTACGGCATCAACCGCGAACTGTTGGATTCACTGAACAAGAAAATTACAATCATGCACCCGGGTCCAATCAATCGCGGTGTGGAGTTAAGCAGCGATGTGGCGGACAGCGGTCAGGCAATCATTCTTCAACAGGTTGAAAATGGAGTTGCCGTAAGAATGGCTGCATTGTACTTATTGGCGGGAAGAGGCTAATTATTTACAGATTTACAATTGACGGATTTACAGATTGACGCTTCAATAGTCAATCCGTAAATCTGTAAATAGTCAATCCATAAATCGTCAATATTTCATACTTTCCGTTCCGTTATGTATTTGTTTGAGGAAAATAATGTTGATGCCGGCAACCTCCGGTTAAGCGATTTAAAAGAGGAATTGAATGCAATTCTGCTTACTTCCGGTGCAAGCGCGTTGCTGTTGAATAAAGACCTTGAAGTCCAATATTACTCGGATGAAATTGTGGAATTATACGACATCAAGCCTGATGATATTGGCAAAAAAATAAGCGGGATTCCTGGTTATTTCAAGGGCTGCGATGTGAGTTTTTATGCCAAAAAAATATTTGAAAACAATGTCGGCTATCGCGGCAAAATAACTACCACAAAAGGCAAGCATTACATGAAAAGAATGCGCCCGTTCAAGCAAAGCGATGGCGAAGTAACGGGTGTGATTGTCGCCTTCACCGACATTACGGATTTGGAAGATGCGCAAATAGCTTTAGAGCAAAGCGAACAACGTTTTCGCGACATAGCGGAACTTGCCGTAGATTATATTTTTGAAGTGAATCAGCAAGGAGCAATTACTTATGTAAGCCCAAGCGTGCAGGAGGTTTTGGGCTATGACCCCTCTGAATTATCGGGTAAATATCTTGCTTCCTTCATGCCGCAGGATGAAGCAAAATTAGTGATTAAAGAAATTATCCGCATCACGCAAACGCAGTCGGAATATCCGCCACTTACACATCATATTATCAAAAAGGACGGAACTGTAATTATTGTTGAGTCGCGCGGAAGAGCAATTAAAGATAAAGAAGGGAACGTTACGGGTTATCGCGGTTTGAACCGCAACATCACCGAAAAAATTTCTGCTGAACGGGAACAAAATTACCTCAATCAATTATTGGAAAGAAAAGTTGCGCAACGCACGGCAGAACTTGAAGAAAATCAAAAGCAGTTGGTGGAGGCACAACGCATCGGCAGGCTTGGAAGCTGGATATGGAATCTTCAAACCGACTACAAAGTTTGGAGCGATATGATGTTTGAAATATTTGATGTGGACAAAACGCCTGATGTTTCCCACGATGCCTTCAACGAGCGGATTCATGAAGATGACAGGGATTTTATGAATGATGTGGAACGCAAGGCAATTGAAGGTGACGATTCGCAATATGTTGTGCAGTCGCGCATCAGGCGAAGGGATAATGAAATCATATACATTGAAGCCACTGCGCATATTTACAGGGATGAAGCAGGCAATGCAATAAAATTGATTGGCACTGCGCAGGACATTACGGAATTGAAGCATCAGGAGGCAGAAAGAAGAAAGCTGATTGCCGATTTAATGCAGCAAAATAAAGACCTGCAGCAGTTCAGTTATATCATTTCTCATAACCTGCGCGCGCCCGTTGCAAACATTGTGGGTTTGGGTAAAATGTACCGCGCGGGAAAAGCGGATGAACGCAACGAGCAGATTGTGAGAAATATGCAGGAAAGCGCGGAAGATATTGACAGTGTGATTAAAGACCTGAGCAATATTCTGACATTGCGTTCGGGCATTGGCGCAGAAAAAGAGTCGGTGGATGTTCAGGAGATTTTTTCTACCGTTATCAAAACATTGCATCCGCAAATTGAAGAAGTGAATGCGAAAATTTCGAGCGATTTTGTAAATGTTCCAAAGGTATTTACCATCAAAAGTTACTTACACAGCATACTCTACAATTTAATATCCAACGCGCTGAAATACAGAAGCCCCGAAAGGACACTGGAGATAAATGTAGCTGCGGGAAAACGCATCAACTATGCGTGTATTTCAGTTCAGGATAACGGACTTGGCTTTGACACAGATAAATACCGCGACAAAATTTTCGGCTTATACAGAAGATTTCATCCGCAAATTGAAGGAAAAGGTATAGGTTTATACTTGGTAAAAGTGCAGGCAGAAACTTTAGGCGGTTGGGTGGAAGTAGAAAGCGAACCCGGCAAAGGCACAAAGTTTACGGTATTTTTATCACTCAATTCTCTCACCCAAAATGAAGCATGATGGAGCAGGTTTACATTATAGATGACGATAAGGCAAACAATTTTCTTTGCCGCTTGGTTTTGGAAGATGTCGGAATCAACCGGGATGTTCATTCATTTTATCTGGTGAATGACGCGCTGAATGTGTTGAAGCAGGCAGTGGAAATTTCATCGCCATTCCCCGATTTGATTTTGTTGGACATCAATTTGCCGGGCGCAGACGGATGGGATTTTTTAAATGCGTTTCGCAATTTTCCCGAAGAGCAAAAACAACAGTCGAAAATATTCCTTTTGAGTTCCTCTGTTTATCCCGATGATGAAGCGCGTTCAAAAGAATATCCCGAAATTTTAGAGTTTTTACCAAAGCCGCTTACCATAGAAGTTGTTGAACGAATCAAACAACAGTATTTTGCAGCCGCTTATGTGCGTTCGTAAAATTTCTGTTATTGCTTGCTTCGGCATTCTTTTTTCATTCTTGTTTTCCTGTTCCGATACGGTAAATAAACCTGTTTCGGTAAAAAGAGTGGTGAACGGTAAAATTGTTGAAGACACTGCAACATACATTGC
The DNA here is from genome assembly GCA_964605875.1 of uncultured Chitinophagaceae bacterium. Taxonomy (GTDB): domain Bacteria; phylum Bacteroidota; class Bacteroidia; order Chitinophagales; family LD1; genus UBA7692. The sequence goes on along the minus strand of CAZSEG010000154.1, from coordinate 549 downwards.
TCCCGCTTTCAAATTTGTCAATCAGTTTGGCGACACGATTACCGAAAAAGATGTTGCGGGCAAAATATTTATTGCAGATTTTTTCTTTATCAATTGCCCGAGTATTTGCCCCAAAATGAAAGCGCAAATGTTGCGCGTGTATGAACAATATCGCAACAAAAAAGATTTTCTGATTTTATCGCATACCATTGACCCGAAACGCGATACCGTAGAAGCATTAAACGCTTACGCGAAAAAATTAGGCATTGAAAACGGCTGGTATTTTTTGACGGGCAACAAAGATGAACTTTTTGCCATTGCCGATAAGTATCTCATCAGCGCGGAAGAAGACCCCGAAAGTCCGGGCGGTTTTGCGCACAGCGGCAACTTTATTTTAGTGGATAAAGAAGGAAATATCAGGGGTTACTACGATGGCACAAATGAAGAATCGGTAAATAAATTGATTAAGGATATTGGGAAGTTGTAAACTTCGTTACATAAAAAAAGCGGATGCAAACACATCCGCTTTTCTGTATGAATTAGGTTGATTGATACTTATTCTAAATCAAC
>CAZSEG010000153.1:347-7018 GCA_964605875.1 uncultured Chitinophagaceae bacterium | reverse complement strand
CGACAACTTGTATCGCACGCACATCGGCTATATGCCGCAGATAGGACGCTATCCCGAAAATATGAGTATCGGGCAGGTAACAGATTTGATTAAGAACATCAGAAATAGTAGCAAAGCATTGGATAATGACCTGTACGAGCAATTTAAAATCGGCAGTATGCTCGATAAAAAAATGCGGACACTCAGCGGAGGAACGATACAAAAAGTAAGTGCAACGCTTGCGTTTATGTTCAACCCGAAAGTGTTGATTTTGGATGAACCTACCGCAGGACTTGACCCGATTGCTTCCGAAATTCTGAAAGAAAAAATTATTTCGGAAAGAGAAAACGGCAAGCTCATTCTTATCACATCTCATTTGTTGAGCGAACTGGAAGAAATTGTGAACGGCATTATTTTTATGCAGGACGGCAATGTGAAACTGCACAGCAGCACCGAAGAACTGAAAAACAAAACAGGTCAGCAGACCATTGCTAAATCTATTATTCAGCTTTTAAAAAACGAACAGGTATGATGAGGATATTGAAATACGTGTCGCTGGATATTCTGAAAAACAAAATCGTGATTGTTTATGCAATAATGCTGGCTTTGTTTTCGTGGAGTGCGTTCGGCTTGGAAGACAACGCTTCCAAAGGCGTACTCACGGTGCTGAATATTATTCTGCTTACTGTTCCGCTGATGTCGGTTTTGTTTGCTACCATTTACGTGTACAACAGCAATGAATTTATTGAACTACTTGTGAGCCACCCTGTAAAACGCAGTATGATATGGCGGGCGTTGTTTGCGGGTTTGTCGCTAAGCCTTGTGGCTGCATTTGTGCTTGGAGCGGGCATTCCAATTTTGTTGTTTGCTGATTTTGCCACAGCAATAATGATGATAACGGCAGGCTCTTTTCTCTCCGTCATTTTTGTTGCGATTGCATTTCTAAGCAGTATTCTCACACGCGATAAAGCAAAAGGTATCGGCATTTCCATATTGCTGTGGCTCTATTTTGCCTTGCTGTTTGACGGCTTGGTGCTGTTTCTGTTTTTTCAGTTTGCCGACTATCCCATAGAGAAATTTGTAGTGTTGCTAAGTGCATTAAGTCCTGTGGATTTATGTCGTATTTTAATTTTACTACGATTAGATGTTTCCGCAATGTTGGGCTATACAGGTGCGGTGTTCAAAGATTATTTCGGAACAAACTGGGGACTTATTTTATCGTTTCTGCTGCTTAGTTTGTGGATAGCTGTTCCTTTTATGATTTCAGCAAGAAAATTCAGGAAAATGGATTTGTAATTTTGAATAAAAACCGGAGAAATGAAATGCGATATTGCAGACCGCAGTGACATAGAAAAATCAAAAACCGATGAAGTTATATGAACCATCATTTACTGCTTATCATTCATCTTATATGCGCCACAGTTTGGGTTGGCGGGCATCTGTATCTTTGCTTTATTATTTTGCCAACAGTATTGCGCGAAAGAAACGCTGAAAAATTATTGCAGTTTGAGAAAAGTTATTCTCCGCTTGGTCTGCCTTCGTTGCTGTTGCTTGTCATTACAGGTGTTTGGATGACTTTTCAATTCGGAATACCGGTGACGCAATGGTTTTCTTTTTCATCGCCTGTTGAGCGAGTTACCTCTGCGAAATTATTACTGCTTTTCTCTACCGTACTTTTTGCACTCAGCGCACAAATTCGCGTAATTCCCAAACTGAAAACAGACTCAAAAAAACTCCCCGAAATGGCTGTCCATGCGGTTTTCGTTACGCTTATTGGTGTAGCCATGTTGATATTAGGTTCGTTTGTACGTTACGGAGGAATATAAAAAAAGCCGCAAGAATTTCTTACAAAACTTGCGGCTTTTCCTGTTTAAAAATGAAGCGTTATTGAGGCGGCAGCAACACTTTATTGAGAACGTGAATAATACCGTTTGAAGTAGGTATGGAAGCAATAATTTCCGCATCACCATTCACGAAAATCTTATCTCCCTGCTTGCTTATTTTTATCTTTTTTCCGTTCACCTGTTCAAATTCCATTCCGTCACTCAACAATGTTGTACCCAATGAACCAACGTAAGTGTGGTATTCCAAAATGTTTGACAAATCATTTTTCTTTTCAGGTTTCAGAAGTCCTTCCACCGTGCCTTTCGGGAGTTCGTCAAACGCTGCGTTGGTTGGAGCGAACACCGTAAAAGGTCCCGCATTGCTTAGTGCGTCCACCAAACTTGCGGCTTTAACGGCTGCCACCAACGTAGTGTGGTCGGGACTTTTGGCGGCTACCTGCACAATGTTGGGATTGGAAACATCGTCCTGCACACCCGATTGACCTGTTTGAGAAGTAGCTTCGGTGCTTACGGCAGAAGACTGCCCGTTTTCGGTTGAATTGCATGAAGCCATCGCTATGATAACTGCATACGCTAATACTGCTTTTTTCATTTTTGTTGCGTTGTTTTTTTTGATTAAAATTTTTGTTGCGAAAATTTATTTCCTCCTCGCAGTAACAAAATTAAGGTGGCAAAAAGCAGTATTTTATGATTCAAGTCATAGCCTGCACAAATTGTTGCACTTGCTTAAAAATATCTATTGTTTCCTTTGCGAAAATGCCAGAAGAACCGCGCTGCTAAACAGTATCAATGCCGCTGCAAGCAACAGTTCATTGATGAACGGAATAACGGTATAGGTGAAAGCCGCGAGACCTTGTGTTCCGAGAAAAAATTCGTTGAGCAATACGCCCGACAGAAAACCAAACGCAGCAAGTTTGGCTGTTTTGTTGATTTGAATAAACCTGTTTGCAAACAAATAACCGATGATGAATAAGCTGTAAATTCCCAGCAGCACCAAGTGTAAATATCCGATTACAATAGGGCGAAATCCGAAAACCAATTGACTTAAAGAAGGAATAACAGAGATGGCTTGCAACACAAATTTAATGGTGAGCGCGGTGGCTGCGGCATAAAAGAAAATATTGATACTGTTCGGATAACTAACTGTTCTTTTTTGTTTGATAACGGGCAAACATTTAACGAGGAGCATTATCCATGCGATGAGCTGCGTTATTGTGGCGATTACGGTAATTATGTACAGCCATAAAGCAAGTTTTGTCCACAACAGCGACAGGAAAAATGTAGGAATTACCGTGCCGGCAAACACCCAAAAATATTTTTTTAACGAAGGAAAATCGCTTGGCAACATACCCGCAACAAGTGCCATACTGCCGAAGAAAAACCAACCGCTGTATTGAAAATGCAAAAAGTAATAAACAGAGCCGAGATAAAAATCGTGATGAATATTTTTTGATGCCATCATATAAGCTAACGACAACGGTCCTGCGGCTGAAAGCACGTTAAGCAACAAGCCTGTTATTGCCCAGTTTTTTGACGGATGACCGGCAGGAAAATGTTGCGAGTCTTTGATAAAAATATACGCATAGATTACGGCTACAACAATGGATAGTGTAGAAAGCGTAATGGAAAAAAAGGCGTAGCCCTGTATGGTAAATGCAATCAACATTCCGAAGGCGCAAAACAGATTTGCCGCAACAAGAACTTTATACTTTGCCTGCTGCCTTGCGGTAACAAACGGCAAAATCAACAAAGCCAAACCGCTGTATAAAACGTGGCTCACCCATCCGCTGAAAGCAAAATGGGAGTGGGCGTGCAACAAATTTTTCTGGTCGAAAAACGGAAAACTGAATGCGATTTTATACCGCATCAATGCACCGTAAAGAGCTATCACAGCAAGACTGAACAATGCCCAGCGAAACCAGTTTTTTGTAAGTGTTGTATGAATCATTTTTTTTGATAGAACTAGTACGTTGTTGTTAGTAAAGAAGTAGTGTCAGCTATTTTTTTATGCTCTGCAATCAGACGAGCCACCGCCAACATATTGCGGAGTTCCGAGAGTGCAAGGGGAATACCTGTTTCCCTGAAAAGCAAATCCGTCTCCTGCCCTATCGCAGACAGCGTATCTTCCGTTTCGGAAATTCCTGTATTGCCGATAAACAGGGCGGTCATAGCCTCCTGCAAGCGTTTTTTCAGGAGGGTTAGCTCGTTGGGGATTTCTTCTGAAATGTTAGGAAAATGGAGAGCAGTTTCCGTTATCGGGGCAGGTATGTTGTCCATGTTTTTGCAGATGTATTCCGAACTCTGGTGGGCGAAAACCAATGCCTCCAACAGCGAATTAGATGCTAGACGGTTTTTGCCGTGCAGTCCCGTGTGCGAACATTCGCCAATGGCAAACAGGTTGCTGACAGAAGTTTGAGAGTCCGTATCCACCGCAATCCCTCCGCACTGGTAATGAGCGACAGGAACGACAGGTATCAAATCCGTTCGGACATCAATGCTTATGCTTTTGCAATAGTCGGTTATAGTGGGAAAATGTTTGTAAAAAGCCTCATAATCCAAATGTCGGCAGTCTATATATACGTTCTTCTCGCCCGACTGCGCTAATTCCAACCCGATGGCTTTGGAAACAATATCGCGGGTAGCGAGTTCTCCTCGTGGGTCATGGTCAAAAACAAAGCGGTTGTTTTGCTCATTTACTATGTATGCCCCCAGTCCGCGAACGGCTTCTGAAATAAGGAAGTACGGGTTTTTGTCTTTTTCGTACAGGGCGGTAGGGTGGAACTGTATGTAGTGCATATCCCTGATTTCCGCTCCCAAGCGGTGCGCCATAGCCACCCCGTCCCCTGTGGCAATGTCGGGATTGGTGGTGTGCCTAAAAACCTGCCCGCAGCCTCCTGCACTCAATACCACCGCTTTTGCCCGAACAGCAGCCGTTGTGCGGGTTTGTTTGTCATAATACACCACACCTGTACACCGCTTTTCTCCGTTGTGTTCTTCGGCAAGCAAATCCAGAGCAACGCAATTTTCTATCAGTTCTATGTTGGGGTAGCGTTTGACCTGAAACAACATTTTTTCCTCTATTTCCAAGCCCGAAATATCCTTGTGGTGCAAAATCCTGTGTTCGGAGTGTCCGCCTTCCAAGCCCAAATCCCATTCGCCACGACTGTTTTTGTCAAAAGAAACTTCAAACTCCAACAATTCTTTCAGCCTTTCGGGAGCTTGACGAATGACCATTTCAATAACACTTTTATCGCCCGCTCCTCCGCCTGCCTTAACGGTATCTTCAATATGTTTTTCAAAACTGTCTTTGAACGTGTCTGTAACTACGGCTATCCCGCCCTGCGCATAGCGGGTGTTGCTGTTGCCCGCCTGAGATTTGGTCAGTATGGTTATGGACAAGTCGGGTCGCTTGGCGGCTGTTTTTACGGCAAAAAACAATCCCGAAACGCCAGAACCGATAACCAGTATATCTGTATTTTTTATTCTATTCAAGACAGTTCCAACATTTTCTCAATAGGTTTCAGGGCTTCTTTCCGTAAGGTTTCTTCCACTTTTATTTCAGGAAATTCATCTCGCAAGCTAAGGTATAGCTTTTCCAATGTGTTCATTTTCATATAAACACATTCGCTGCAAGCGCAGGTATTGTTTTGGTAAGCAGGAGCGGGGATTAAGGTTTTTCCGGGTGCTTCCTGCATCATTTTGTGAAGGATTCCCGCTTCGGTGGCGATGATAAAGGTGCCTGCCGTGTCGGTTTTGATGTAGTTGAGCAACCCCGAAGTAGAGCCGATGTAATCTGCCATTTGCAGAATATGTGCTTCGGATTCGGGGTGGGCTATGATTTTTGCTTCGGGGTGTTTTTTGTGCAATGCCAGCAATTTCTCGTGTGAGAAAGCCGTATGTACAATACACTCCCCTTCCCACAACACCAAATCCCGCCCTGTTACTTTTTTGAGGTAGCTGCCCAGATTTTTGTCAGGGGCGAAAATAATGGGCTGGTCTTCGGGTATGGATTCAATGATTTTTTTTGCGTTGGAGGACGTGCAAACCAAGTCGCTTAAAGACTTGATTTCTGCCGAGCAGTTGATATATGTTACTACTTTGTGATTGGGATATTTTTCCTTAAACTTCCTGAACTCATCAGGCGGACAGCCGTCTGCCAGCGAGCAGCCTGCCGCCAAATCTGGCAATACTACTTTTTTGTCGGGGTTGAGAATTTTGGCTGTTTCTGCCATAAAATGCACTCCCGCAAAAACTATAATCTCTGCATCGGTTGCAGCCGCTTTTTTAGAAAGTTCCAAACTGTCGCCCACAAAATCCGCCACTTCCTGAATGGCGGGTTCTTGGTAGTAATGGGCTAAAATGACGGCATTTTTCTCTTTTTTGAGCCGCTTGATTTCGGATAGTAATTCAGATTTTTCCATGTGTTTGATAACCACTCCAAAGATAAGAAACACCAAACAGCATTTTTATGACACTGGTCATACTTGATGGGTCGGTTTTGGGCAAAAAGGCAGGTGTGTTGCCTCTTTGCTAATAGTATATCTTGTGGTCAATAATTCTGATTTTTCCTTCCTCCATCACCTGATAACAAAAGCGGGGTATGTTTCCTTCCCAAAACAGAATGTCGCCTTTTTTAATCTTTTTAGCCATACCGCCATAAGCAATCAATATGTCATAATCTATCTGCATACGCTTTACCGCGCTTCTAACTCATCAAAAAAAAGTTGAAGATGCTCTACTTCCACGTGTTCCATCACTACAATTTTATACCACTTGGTTTTTCCGTGATGCGCATCGGGTACTAATCCGTATTTGGCAGCCAGTTGAGAAGAAACGTATTCAGCTTTA
>CAZSEG010000153.1:0-337 GCA_964605875.1 uncultured Chitinophagaceae bacterium | reverse complement strand
ACTGCTACTTCCTCGGCGACGGCGAGGCCCTGGTCGAGACCTCAGCTTTAATGGCGATAATATTCAGCGAAGGATTTCTGTAATACTTTATTCCTTTTGCATCTAACTGTTTGCAAGCCCACGCAGTTCTGTAAAGCAGCGTATTCAGTTTTTCATACCAGCCGTGAGGACCATAAGCCGCCAATATCATCCATACGGCAATGGCATTTGCTCCCGAACGGCTTCCCGACAAAGTTATGTCCATACCGTTTACATAACTCGCCTCTTTGGTAAACACATATTGCATCAGTCCTTTGCGCGCAATGAAAATGCCTGTGCCGTAAGGTGCTTGCAGCAT
>CAZSEG010000152.1:232-7174 GCA_964605875.1 uncultured Chitinophagaceae bacterium | reverse complement strand
TTAGGCGTGAACAGAGAGGCTATTAACGAAGAAGAAAGAAAGGTGTACTAATGGCTCGTAGCACCGAAGAAATATTTAATGGCATGGTTGCGCGTAAGGAGCAATTGGCAAGCCTTGTTGGGTACACTCCCAACGGGCTTGCAAACAGCTACCAGTATGTACTGCAACAAATGAACAGCAAAAGTAAGGTTGCTTTGTGGTTGCAGATTTTCTTTGTAATAGCGGAGGCGGTGCATACGAGTGAGGTGTTGTGGGATTATTTCAGTAAAGAAGTTGATGAGCGAATTGCCGCGCATAAGCCCGGCACTAAACTTTGGTATAAGCAGCAGGCTTTAAACTTTCAGTATGGCGACCAATTGGTTTACCTGAATGAAAAATACCAATACCTGATTTTAGATGACACAAAAAAGATAGTGGCGCAGGCATCGGTGAATGATAATGGCGGGGTTGTTCGCATAAAAGCGGCTCGCAGCGATGGAAACGGAGGACTGCAAAAACTGACATCGCTGCAAGTTTTTTCTTTAGCAGCCTACTTTGTGAAAATTCGGTACGCAGGCACTAAAACAGTGGCGGTGTCATTTGACCCCGATACGATAAAGCTGTGGTTTGTGATAAAATACGATGCGCTGGTTGAAATGGATGCGTTGCAAATTGCGGTGAAAGAAGCGGTGAAGGTTTATTTGAAATCGCTGCCGTTTGACGGGCGAGTGATATTGAGCGCGGTTGTAGATTCTATTCAGGCTGTACCGGGTGTTACGGATGTGGTTGTTCGCGGCTTTTACGGCACTTACGGCAACGTTGGAGATTTTGACCGCACGGTATTTGGCGATTACGCCACCAACGCGGGCTATGCGGTGCATGATGAAAATTTCTTTGACCAGTACACAACCTTTGAAGCCGAAGAAGGATGATTTTCAACATAAATTTTGATGCTTGGAAACGTCAGGTTTTGCCTCCGCAATTAGCAGCCAAAACAAGGCTTAATGATTTGCTGTTGGCGGGGTTGAATGCCGCTAAATTGCTCCATGAAAAGTTTTTATTATTCAGGGAGAAAACGCTCTACAAACTTCGTTGGACTTCGCAAACAATTTATCTTGAAAAGTTGCTTAATGACAGGTTCAATAATGGTAATCCCGCGTTTCAAAATTTTGAATTAAGACAAACACCTGTTGGCATTTACATTGCCGAGCCTGCGGGATATAACCAACAGCTATACCACTGGAATAAGGCGGAAGAAAGGCATGATGCCGCAAGCTGGTTGAAAAGCGAACTGGATGCCGATGAAACGCGCACACGGTTCAGCTTTAACGAGGCTGAAATGCAGGCGAATCTTGACTTTGTGGTGAAAGTACCAATTGCACTTTTCGATGTTACGGATATTGCTAATGCTGTTTTGCTGGCAAATATGAGAGCGTGGATTGAGTTATACAGAATCGCGGGAAGCCGTTATGAGTTTCAGAATTATTAAAATTTGAATTATGAATAAAACGAAATGGATTACGCCCGGAGGGATTCCGTTAAGAAACGAAAACTGGAAGTTCGACAACGATGCGCTGCGTGATGCGTTGAAAGGATTGGCTTCGATGCTTGGAGGTAATTTTTATTTGAGCGGCATAGTGTTTGGCTTTCCGCCAAATTCACTGTCATGGACGGCAGGTTATATTGTGATGAATGGGGAAGTGCTATTCGTTCCGGCAGGTAGTACAGCATTTGATAATGTTGCAAATGCCGGATTTGCAAACACATATTTTGAACTGCAAACAGGCGAAGACCCCGAAGGGCTGTGTGTTCTCGAAAACGGCTCGCAAGCTAATTTGTTTGAAACGCGAATCGGCAAGATTGTGTGCTACGGCTCTGCACAGCCAGAGAATGCAACTCGCGTATCTGTAATTACAGTGTTTGCCAATAGTATTGAAAATTTTGTTTTGGAAAGGGTTTTGAATCGCTTCAATAAATTTACGAAAGCGCAGAACTGGCGCGAAGATTCTAACCCGCAAAGCACGGTAGGCACGGGTGTAATAACACTTAATGCAGATTGCAACAGTTACAGGGTGTCTATTACTACCGGACAGACCAATGGCGTGGGGCAGTTTCACAATTCGGCTGTATTTCAGGATGGGATGATTGTAACGCTGAATCTTGAAGGGACTAACGATGATGTGTTTTTTGTAGGCGATTCAGCTAATAATATTCGCACGGGTTATGGTCAGGCTGTTGTGTTTTACGCGGGCGTGTCAATTCAATTTATTAAGTCAAACGGGATTTGGAAGTTGCTTTCAAGTCCGTATATTTTACCGGCATGAAGACACCTATAACATACTACGGAGGAAAGCAAAAGATGGTAAATAAAATAGTGCCTATTATTCCCGAACATCAACTTTACTGTGAACCGTTTTGCGGTGGTGCGGCAATTTTCTTTGCTAAAGCAAAAAGTGATGTAGAAGCGATTAACGACACTAACAAGGAGTTGATTAACTTTTACCGTGTTGTTCAGAATGACTTTGTGAGCCTCGAAAAGCAGGTGCGCATCACATTGCACAGCCGAACCCAACACAGGGATGCTAAGGTTATTTATGAATCACCGCACTTATTCAATGAGGTGCAACGCGCTTGGGCGGTTTGGGTATTAGCAACTCAAAGTTTCAGTTCAATGTTAGATGGTAGCTTTGGTTATGATGTTGCTAAAAACCACACGACAAAGAAGATTAACAACGCAAAAACTAACTTCACGGAGGATTTAGCAATAAGACTGCAAAATGTGCAGATAGAATGCACCGATGCGTTGCGTATCATAAACAGCAGGGACAGAGCCAGTAGCTTCTTTTACGTTGACCCGCCCTATTACAACAGTGATTGCGGTCATTATGATGGCTACACTCAAGATGATTTTGAAGGGCTTTTAAAACGTCTTTCAAAGGTTGAAGGTAAATTCCTGATGAGCAGCTATGATAGTCCTGTTTTAAAGCAGTACGTTAAAACTAACGGTTGGGGGCAACAAAGGCATGAGTTTAATGTAACGGTGGCGAATAATGCCGCCTCTAAGAAGCCGCAAAAGAAAAAAGTTGAGGTACTGACGTTCAATTATCCATTACCTTTGGAAAAAATTTGTGTCTAAAAATTGTTGCTTTTTATTTTCAAAAATTGTTGCTTTTTATTTTCCGACTTTAAATAGCGGACTATGTCCAAAACTTGTTTTGGCTATGTAAACTTTAATCTTTTTGATTTCACACAGAGTAGAGGAGTACACAGAGCGTTTGCTTACGCAAACAAATTCCTCTCAACCCTCACCTCTCAACTATGTTTCTATTCCGCTTTGCGGAACAAGTCGTGGTTAATAAAGTATAGTTAGAAAACAAGGGTTGATGTTACTTCTAAAATCTGTAAATGGTAAATCCGTAAATCGTCAATCAACCTACAAACTCCAATACTCGTAAGCCGAAACTTTGTGGCGAAGAATACCTTTCACATCCACCACAATGCCATCGGGCTTTAAAATTTTTGCGAAGTCCGCATCCGATAAATCCGAAAACTGGTCGTGGTTCACGGCAACAATCACCGCGTCATAATCTGCGGTCGGCTCTTTCACTAAGTTGATGTTGTATTCGTGGTGAAAATCTTCGTGGTCGGCAAACGGGTCGGTAACGTCCACATTCACGGAATAGGTATGTAATTCTTTAATCACATCCACCACTTTGCTGTTGCGGATGTCGCTCACATTTTCTTTGAAAGTTGCGCCCATCACCAACACTTTTGTATGCGCAATCTGCTTGTTTTTCTTAATCAGTTGCTGCACCAATTTTTTTGAAATGTACGCGCCCATGCCGTCATTGATTTTTCTTCCTGCAAGAATCACTTCGGGCGTGTAGCCGAGTTCAGTTGATTTGTAAGTGAGGTAATACGGATCAACGCCAATGCAGTGTCCGCCAACCAAGCCCGGAAAAAATTTCAAGAAATTCCATTTCGTGCCCGCAGCTTCCAGCACCTCGAAAGTGTTGATACCCATTAAATCAAAAATGCGCGACAGTTCGTTCATCAAGGCGATGTTCAAATCGCGCTGCGTGTTTTCAATAATCTTTGCCGCTTCCGCAACCTTGATAGAACTTGCGCGGTGAACGCCCGCCTTCACTACAATTTCATAAGTGCGCGCAATCACGTCCAGACTTTCGGCATCGCAACCCGAAACCACTTTCACGATTTTCGGAAGCGTGTGCTGCTTATCACCCGGGTTGATTCTTTCAGGTGAATATCCCAACTTAAAATCAACGCCCATTTTCAAGCCCGATAATTCTTCAATCACAGGAAGGCAATCGTCTTCGGTGCAGCCCGGGTAAACAGTGGATTCATACACCACGTAATCGCCTTTCTTAATCACCTTGCCGATAGTTTCGGAAGCCGAAAGCACTGGCTTCAAATCAGGAACATTATGTGAATCTACGGGCGTGGGAACGGCAACAATAAAAAAGTTTGCTTCTTTCAAATCATCAAGATTGGCGGTAAATTTGATGTCGCGGTTTTCAAATTCGCTGCTGTCTAATTCTTCGCTTGGGTCAATGCCGCGCTTCATCATTTCAACGCGCTTTTCGCTGATGTCGAAACCGATAACCGAAATTGTTTTCGCAAATTCCAACGCAATCGGCAAGCCCACATAGCCAAGCCCGATTACCGCTAATTTCTTTTCCTTGTTGAGTAATTGTTCTACCATAATTTAATTGTTACAATTTGGAAATTTGAAGATTTGAAGATGGCTGTTTTCATTTTCAAATTTTCAAATCATCTAATTTTTTAATTTACTCACCACTCCATCCTTCAACTCATACTTCTCTTTGCTTTCTTCGCAAACAGCAATTCCATTTTTATCAAAGTTCAGGCGGTGTCCGTATTCGCTCATCCAGCCGATTTGCTTTGCGGGATTGCCCACCACCAACGAGTATGCAGGAACGTGTTTTGTAACAACCGCACCTGCACCAATAAAGGCAAATTCACCGATGTCGTGCCCGCAAACAATGGTCGCGTTTGCGCCAATAGACGCGCCTTTTTTCACTACGGTTTTCGCGTATTGCCCCCTGCGGTTCACCGCGCTGCGCGGGTTGGTTACATTAGTAAAAACCATTGACGGACCAAGAAAAACATCGTCTTCACAAATCACACCCGTGTAAAGAGAAACATTATTTTGCACCTTCACATTATTGCCCAAAACCACTTCGGGGCTGATAACCACATTCTGCCCGATGTTGCAGTTTTCACCTAAGGTGCAATTGGACATAATATGACTGAAATGCCAAATCTTAGTGCCTTTTCCGATTTTGCAACCTTCATCAATAAATGCAGATTCGTGTGCGTAAAATTCTTTTTCGGTACTCATGATACTCTACTCAAATTTGTGGCGCGAATCAAACAAAATTTCCTGCGGTAAAGTCTTAAAGTATTCGTAAGTAATCTTTAAGCCTTCGGCACGGCTCACTTTGGGCTGCCAACCGAGAATCTCTTTAGCGCGGGAGATGTCGGGTTTGCGTTGCTTGGGGTCGTCTTTCGGCAAAGGTTTGCAAATGAGTTTTTGCGAAGTTCCTGTCAGTTTAATAATCTCTTCTCCAAACTCTTTGATGGTAATTTCATCGGGGTTGCCAATATTTACAGGCTGCGCATAATCACTTAACAGCAAGCGATAAATCCCTTCAACCAAATCATCAACATAACAGAAAGAACGGGTTTGGCTGCCATCGCCAAACATAGTGAGGTCTTCGCCACGCAATGCCTGACCGATAAATGCAGGCAGCACGCGACCGTCATTCAATCTCATGCGTGGACCATAAGTGTTGAAGATACGCACGATGCGCGTTTCCAAGCCGTGATAAGTGTGATATGCCATAGTCATGGCTTCCTGAAAGCGTTTCGCTTCGTCATAAACACCGCGAGGACCAACGGGATTCACATTGCCCCAATAATCTTCTGTTTGCGGATGAACCAACGGGTCACCATACACTTCGGAAGTGGATGCGACAAGGATTCTTGCGTTTTTTGCTTTCGCCAAACCCAACAAATTATGTGTTCCTAACGAACCGACTTTCAAGGTCTGAATCGGGATTTTAAGATAATCAATCGGTGAAGCCGGTGAAGCAAAATGCAGGATGTAATCCAAATGCCCCGGCACATACACAAACTTTGAAACATCATGATGATAGAACTCGAAGTTTTCCAATTTGAAAAGATGCTCAATGTTGCGCAGGTCGCCCGTTATCAGGTTGTCCATGCCGATAACGTGATAATCTTCTTTGATAAACCTGTCGCAAAGATGCGAGCCGAGAAAGCCCGCTGCGCCTGTGATGAGAACTCTTTTTTTCGCCACTTGATGAATTTGTAAATAATGAAGGCGCGAAGGTAATTTTTGTAGGCAGGTTTTAATAATGTATCTATTCTAATGTCAAATCCTCTTTCCCCGCCTGCAACTCAACATTCCTGCTTACGCTTAAAATAATTCCAAACGCAATGCTTGTGAAAATTGCGCTGCTGCCGCCCATGCTTACCAACGGCAAAGTAACGCCCGTTACGGGCACAAGATTCACCACCACCGCCATATTTATCATTGCCTGAATGACCAGCGCAATGCCAAGCCCAACGGCAAGAAACGCGCCAAAGGCTTTCGGGGCTTTCAGCACAATGCGGATGCAGCGATAGAGAAAAAACAAATAAAGAAACACGATTAGCGCACCGCCAACCAAGCCGTATTCTTCAATGATGATGGCATAAATAAAATCGGAGTACGGATGCGGCAGGAAATTCTTTTGGTTGCTGCCACCAGGGTTGATGTTGAAGATGCCGCCTTTAGCAATGGCAATTTTTGCCTGCATCGCCTGGTAGTCTTCATCAACCGTTTCGCCTGCGTTGCGAAAATTTTCGAGGCGGTGCTTCCATGTTTTGGTTCTGCCTTTCAGCATATCATCGGGC
>CAZSEG010000152.1:0-222 GCA_964605875.1 uncultured Chitinophagaceae bacterium | reverse complement strand
CATCGGGCATCACAAAAAGAAGCATCACGAAAAGCCCCATCACCAGCGCGCCTGCGCCACACAGCAGCGCAATATGCCTGAGTGAAATTCTTCCGATATACATTACAAAAACGCCCGTAAACAAAATAATTAAAGCCGTTGAAAGATTGTCGGGCGCAATGAGCAAAGCAGTAATAACCGTTGGCGCAAGAATGGGCAAAAACGCCTCTTTGAAGCTTTTAA
>CAZSEG010000151.1:3306-7181 GCA_964605875.1 uncultured Chitinophagaceae bacterium | reverse complement strand
AAGCAAAACAATACCATCGCTGGTTGGCTTCCTGCTTACCAAACCGAAATCGCCATTTTGCGCTTTAGCAGAAAAGACAGCCGGACCAGAAACAGAGTCATAGGTAATCTTGGCAATAGTTTGTCCGCTTGCTGAAATATGCAGAAACTGAGTTGCATCCGTATTCGCATTCAGCACGTTTCCGATTGCCACAAAACTTTGGTCGGGCTGCTCATGTACAGAAAGCGGCAAAAAATAGTTGTTGCCTTGCGAAATTTTTTTAGCCCAGCCTTGTGCGTGGGTTGTTGCGCAAAAAAATATCATGCTTAAAGCGGCTGCCGTTACATTTAAAATCAGCTTTTTCATATTTCATTCATTTTAGTTGTTTACAGAAATTTTGACGCAACGAAAGTGCGGCAACACGCAGGCAGAAAAAAGGACAAATAATTTGATTTATCGAAAAAATAATATTCATTATTACCTGAAATGTTCATTTATTATGTTGTTTTGCTTGGTTATTTATCGAAAAAATAAATTTAGTTAAAGTAATTTTACAGTAAGAAAACAGCTTATATGGCAGTTCTGAAAATTCATTTCTTTGTCTTTCTCCCATCGGAGGCAGACCTTAACAAGCGAATCATTGCTAATCTTAATAAAATAATTTATGAGCCTGCAACAAAATAAATATCAGCAAATTTTAAACGGGCTGAAAGATAAAATCAGGCAAGCGCGGTTTAAAGCGGCATTGACCGCTAATGCTCAACTCTTGGCTATTTATTGGGAAGTGGGACAAACCATTCTTGACCAACAAAAGGAAGAAGGTTGGGGAGCTAAGGTTATTGATAATCTGGCATTTGACCTTAAACTGGAATTTCCTGACATGAAAGGGCTATCAGTGCGTAACCTAAAATACATGAGAGCATTTGCCGAAGCATATCCGAATTTTCTAATTGTGCAGCAGCCTGCTGCACAATTGGGAAAAAATGCTGAACCTGAATTTGTGCAACCATTGGTTGCACAAATTAAATCCCGTAAAAAATCAACCCCTGCAATTGTGCAACCAGCGGTTGCACAATTACCCAAAACGAAAAAAGCGAAAGCCGAAGTTGAATTTTTGCAACCATTGGTTGCAAAAATCCCATGGACACATCACACCATTATTTTAGATAGGATTAAGGACAAGGAGGAAAGATTTTTTTACTTGCAAAAAACAGTTGAAAATGGTTGGAGCAAAAGTGTATTGTCATTGCAAATTGGCAACAAACTTTTTGAGCGGCAAGGCAAAGCCATCAACAACTTTGAAAATACTTTACCTGCTATTGATTCGGATTTAGTAAAAGAAACTTTTAAAAGCCCTTACGTTTTTGATTTTCTTACATTAGGCGAAGAAGCCAAAGAGAAAGATGTTGAACGGGCATTGACACAGCACCTCAAAAAATTTATGCTGGAGCTTGGACGGGGCTTTGCTTATGTGGGCAACCAGTTTAATTTGGTAGTGGAAGACGATGATTATTTTTTAGACCTACTTTTTTACAACATTCATTTGAAATGCTATGTGGTGTTTGAATTAAAAATTGGTAACTTCAAACCCGAATTTACAGGCAAGCTGAACTTCTACACCAACACCGTAAACGAAGAAATAAAAAGCAAAGACGACAAACCCACCATAGGAATTTTGCTTTGCAAAACACCAAATAAAACGGTGGTAAAATATTCCTTGCAGGGAATAAAATCGCCCATTGGCGTTTCCGATTATCAATTGGCAAACGCATTGCCTAAACAATTGAAAGGCGAAATGCCGACCATTGAAGAATTGGAAAAAGAATTAGAAGGCGAATACACCGAATTGCTGAAACCCGTTGACAAAAAATTAGGGCAGCTAAAAGAACTGATAAAAGGATTAAAGCAGCCACAGGTAAAAGAAAAACGAAGCGCAGTGAATTGCGAACGCCTCCTTACCAAAGTAGTTTTTGCTTTACGCAACAGCATTAAAAAACTTTTAGATGAAAAAGAAATTGCCGAAAATTTTAAAGCAACTGAACTGATGGTGTGGACAGATAATCAAGGACACAAAACCGATAAAGCAGCTAAAGATTATTTGAAACAATACAAAGAAGTTGATAAGTTTAGAATTGAGTTACGGCTAAAGGGTTTTATGTCGGCTGGAACAAAAGCGTTCGATATTTTGAAACACATTTCTATTGTAACAAACAAATACAATTATACCGTAGTATTTGACCGCAATCAGCAAAATATTTTATTAGAAAAACTTTACCATCAATTACCCGACAAAAACGAATTTGAAAACATTTTAGACAAATGGATGGAAGGCATTATAGACAACATTACGCAAGAGTTGGAGTTGATAAAACAGAGAGTCAAATAATAAAAGGTCAGAAATTTCCACCTTCCAAATCGCTTTTGTATCGAAAAAATGAATTTAGTTAAAAGTAACCTCTACAAACTTTTTTGTTCTCTTTCTCCTGATGAATTAAAAGAACTGGACAAAGCCGTTGATTCGCCTTTCTTTAATTACAGGGCAGAGGAAATCGCGTTGTTTCAATTCCTGAGAACAGCCGTCAAAGCAAATCAATCTGAAATAAGCGGAGCGGTTGTTTGCAAAGTTTTGTTTCCTAAGCAAAAAGCCGATTTGAATAAGCTGCGCCATGTGATGACTTACCTCACGCGCATCATTCACCGCGTAATCATCATTTCCGAAACCGAACAAAACGAAGCGCAAAAACGTTTGACGCTGACGGCTTCGCTACGCAAAAGAAAATTAGACAAGCTGTTTCTTTCCAACTACGAAGAAACGCGGAAATTTATTGAAGAAGAAGCTGCAATTGCGCCCGCAACTTACTATCATCAACTGCAACTGCACACCGAATATTATGCTTATTCCATTGCCGACCGCAAAGCTAAAAACGAAGACCTGCAACGTCTTTCAACCGATTTGGATTTGTATTACATCATCCAGAAATTAAAGCACGGATGCAATATTCTTTCCTACAAAAACATTTTCAAATTTGAGCATCAGCCCGATTTAATTCAGGAACTGCAAACAATAATTGAAAAAAAAGATATGCTCGACAATCCTTTGGTGCGGCTGCTTTACTACAATTATTTGTGTTTGAGCGAACCTGAAAACGAAGCGCACTTTGTACAGCTAAAGCAAACGCTGCTGGTAAAAAACAACCGCATCGAAACATCGGAACTGCGCGATATTTATACGCTTGCCATCAACTATTGCATCAAGCGTTTAAACACAGGCGGGCAAAAATATTACAAAGAAGTGTTTGAAATTTATCAGGCAGGCTTGCACGAAAAAGTGTTTGAAGATGATGGAGAATTTTCACCCTTCACCTACAAAAATATTACCGCCATTGCCATCGGCTTGAAAGAATACAAATGGGTAAAATCGTTTATTGAAGAATATAAAAACAAGCTGAATAAAGAGCAGCGCGAAGGATTTTACAGCTATTGTCTTGCGCGCTATCACTTCGCTTTGGGCGATTATCAAAGCGCGGCAGACCAGTTGCGCGAAGTGGACATCAAAGAGCAGTTCACCGATTTGGATGCGCGGGTGCTGCTGATAAAAACTTATTATGAATTGGATGAGTACAATCTTTTGGGTTATTGTATCGAAAACCTGAAGCAACAATTAAAACGCAAGAATATTCAAACTTATCACGAAGCGGTGTATGGCAACTTCGCAAAAATGAGCGGACGTTTGCTGCGCTTAAACACTTACGATAAAAAAGCAAAAGAATCTTTCAGGAAAAAGATTGAAAGCCTTGCCATTGCCGAAAAGGATTGGTTGTTGGGAAAGCTGTAAACCCGTCATAAAGTTGCTTTTACAATTGCCGGCTGACATAATTCGTTTTAAAAAACAGCTT
>CAZSEG010000151.1:0-3296 GCA_964605875.1 uncultured Chitinophagaceae bacterium | reverse complement strand
CAAGAAAAACAAAATTCAAGCACGAGCGTTTTTACCCGCGCCAATTTACCCGTCCGGCAATTAGCATTTCTTACCGATTCTTCTATTTTTGCACGCCTTTTGAAAAAAGGGCTTATTCATTCACGTTTATTTTAAGCGTTTTTAAACACAATTTCATTCTATCATGGAACAATTGATTTACGTTCTACCTTTATTTGGCGTTATCGCCCTTGCCTACATGGCATATTTATCTTCATGGGTTACCAAGCAGGATGCAGGTGATGCCAAAATGAGCGGTATCGCTCAAAACATTGCGGAAGGCGCGATGGCTTTTTTGAAAGCTGAATACAGAATTCTGGCAATATATGTAGTGTTGGCGGGTGTGGCATTGGGCATACTTTCGCAGGTTCCAAAAGTAGCCGCGCATTCAAGTTTATTGATTGTAGCAGCATTCGTAATCGGATGTTTCTTCTCTGCACTGGCGGGCTTTTTGGGCATGCGTATTGCAACAAAAGCAAACGTGCGTACCACGCAAGCCGCTAAAACATCACTGGCAAAAGCATTGAAAGTTTCTTTCGGTGGCGGAACCGTGATGGGCTTGGGCGTTGCAGGCTTGGCTGTGTTGGGCTTGAGTGCCTTATTCGTATTTTTCTTCTTTCAATTTATGGGTGGAGATTTTGCAAAAGGTGGCGGCTACGATGGCATGACTAAAGTATTGGAAGTGTTGGCAGGATTCTCATTGGGCGCAGACTTAGTCGGTAAAGTGGAAGCGGGAATACCCGAAGACGACCCGCGCAACCCTGCAACTATTGCAGACAACGTAGGCGATAACGTAGGCGATGTGGCAGGTATGGGCGCAGATTTATTCGGTTCTTATGTGGCTACCGTATTGGCTTCTATGGTGTTGGGCAACTACATCATCCGCGATAATGGCGGAAGCATTGCAGACAACTTTGGCGGTATCGGTCCGATTTTGCTTCCTGTAACTATTGCAGGCGTGGGTATCATCGCTTCTATCATCGGCAGCTTTTTTGTAAAAATTTCGGATAGCGCAAAGGCAGATGTAAATACTGTGCAAGGTGCTTTAAACAGAGGTAACAACATTTCGATGTTGCTGGCTTTGGTTGCGTCTTTCTTCCTTATCAAATTGATGTTGCCTGAAACCATTCAAATGAGTGCTTTCAATTCAGGCGAGTTCAGTGTAATTACTACTTCTTCTTTAAACGTATTCTTTGCTGTATGTATAGGAATGGTGGTTGGTTATTTGATTTCCATGATTACCGAATACTATACAGGTCTTGGCGGAAAACCCGTTCGCGACATCGTGCAAAAATCGGCAACTGGCGCAGCGACTAACATCATTGCAGGCTTGGGAACAGGTATGCTTTCAACTGCTTTTCCCGTAATCATTTTTGCTGCTGCAATTTGGGGCGCGTATGCTTTGGCTGGTTTTTACGGTGTGGGTATTGCAGCTTCTGCTATGATGGCTACAACAGCTATGCAACTCGCAGTAGATGCTTTCGGACCTATTGCGGACAACGCGGGCGGTATTGCCGAAATGAGTGAATTGCCGAAAGAAGTTCGTGAAAAAACTGACATATTGGATTCGGTTGGTAATACAACCGCAGCCGTTGGTAAAGGTTTCGCAATCGCTTCTGCGGCTTTGACGGCTTTGGCTTTGTTTGCAGCTTATGTAACGCTTACAGGCATTCACGGCATCAACATTTTTGATGCTAAAGTTTTGGCAGCATTATTTATTGGCGGTATGATTCCAGTGGTGTTCAGTGCATTGGCAATGAACAGCGTAGGAAAAGCAGCGATGGATATGGTGAATGAAGTGCGCAGACAGTTCCGCGAAATTCCGGGTATTCTTGAAGGTACAGGAACACCTGAATACGGCAAGTGTGTAGAGATTTCAACCAATGCAGCTTTGCGCGAAATGCTGTTGCCCGGTGTTATCACCATCGTAACGCCAATTTTAGTTGGTGTAGGTATGGGTGCTGAGGCTTTGGGCGCATACATGGCAGGCGTAACCGTGAGCGGTGTGTTGTGGGCTATCTTCCAAAACAATGCCGGTGGCGCATGGGATAACGCGAAAAAATCTTTTGAGAAAGGAGTGGAGATTGAAGTAAACGGCAAAAAAGAAACCTTCTACAAAAAATCGGAGCCGCATAAAGCAGCAGTTGTGGGCGACACAGTAGGCGACCCGTTCAAAGATACTTCCGGTCCTTCCATGAACATTTTGATTAAACTTTCTTCATTGGTTGGTTTAACGATTGCTCCGTTGATTGCAGTTGAAACTGTTGAACATCATTCTTCTGAAAAAGAGGAAGTGAAAACAGAAGTGGTTGCTGTTGTTGCAGACGAAGCTAAAGCTGATGATGCAACAACCGTGAATTATACGGATGTTGCGGAATAATTTTAAATAGCTTCTATTATTGCAATTGACTTTGAAACGCAATGACCAAACGTCATTGCGTTTCTTTTTTAAGACTAAAAAATTTTATGAGAAAAATTCTCCTTTTCATTACAACCTTGTTTTGTCTGCATCAGGCACACAGCCAATGCGGAACCTGCACACCCGACCCAATTTGTCTGGCAGCAAAACCCAAAGGCGTTTGCGATTCTATTTTGCCCGATGGGATGGTAAATTCTGCCTATCAGCATGATGTAAGTTTTTTTATGCAGGCGCGCGTGAACGATGCCGCAACCTTGCAGCAGTGTATGTGCAATTACGTTCAATTGGACACTATAAAATTTCAGAGCGCAACCAATTTACCTCCCGGAATGAGCGTTGAGTTTAATAAACCGAATAAAAAATATTATCCTTCAAAGGGCGATTCAACAGGCTGTGTAAGGTTTTGCGGCACTCCGTTAGTTCCCGGCAATTATGTGGTAAAACTCAATTTTCTTGCTGATGTTTTGGTGAAAGGTATTTCCGTGATTGGCGACCTTGTGGTGCGCGACCAGCAACAATCTTATACGGTTTACATCAAAGTAAATCCCGATACATCGGGCAGCGTTTCCACTTTCACTTTTGGCGGTGGCAGCAGAACAACCTGCGACACTTCTTTAACTTTTGATTTTGAAGCCGTGTTGGCTGCGCAAACCCCAAACCTCACAACTTATTCATGGAACTTTGATGACGGAACAAATTCAACCGTGCAAAAGCCGGGCGTTATCACTTACAGCACTCCCGACACATTTAATGTTTCACTAAAAACGAGGTTTTTGAATTACAGAATCAAAACAGTTTATGTTGATGTTAAAGACGGCTACGCAGGCGACATTGAGGAGGCAACAACCATTCAAAATCC
>CAZSEG010000150.1:4307-7183 GCA_964605875.1 uncultured Chitinophagaceae bacterium | reverse complement strand
CTTTTATTATTTAGTCCTTTTATTGCACCTCTACTAACTCCGTATCAAAAATCAACCACGCATTTGGCGGAATAACACCACCTGCGCCTCTTTCGCCATAACCTAAATCAGCGGGGATAATCAATTTAGCCTTGCCGCCAACTTTTAAAAGTGCGATGCCTTCATCCCATCCTTTGATAACCTGCCCTTGCCCCAAAACGAAAGGAAGCGGTTGACCACGGTCGTAAGAAGCATCAAATTTTGTTCCGTCAGCCAGAGTGCCTGTGTAATGAACACTTACGTTTTTTCCGGCAGTTGCCTGTGCGCCTGTTCCTTCTTTTTCCATAATGTAATACAAGCCCGATGCGGTTTTCTTAGCTTTAGGAAAATTCTCTTTCACTAATTTTTCAAATGATGCGCGGGCATTTTTAGTTGCTTCTTCCTTAGCTTTCAAAGCAGCTTCGGCTTTTGCGCTAAATGCTTTTACGCCATCAAAATTTTGAGCATCCGTACCCACGCGAATGATGCTTACCGTATTCATTTTATCACCTTGTGCAATGGCATCTACTACGTTCTGTCCTTCAACCACTTTGCCGAAAACAGTGTGCTTACCGTCTAACCAAGGCGTTTCTTTGTGCGTGATAAAAAACTGGGAACCGTTAGTGCCGGGACCCGCATTTGCCATAGACAAAACACCCGGACCATCGTGGCGAAGCGTTGGGTCAATTTCATCATCAAATTGATAACCCGGCCCCGCAGAACCGTTGCCCAACGGGCATCCGCCCTGAATCATAAATTGCGCAATCACGCGGTGGAAATTCAAGCCATCGTAGTATGGAACTCCGGCAGCTTTTTTGTCGTTTTTCATTTTACCTTCTGCAAGCGCAACAAAGTTGCCTACCGTCATAGGAACTTTTTGGTATTCGAGGCGCAACACGATGTTGCCTTTGTCGGTTGCAATTTGGGCATAAAGACCCGGTGTTTCTTTCCAGTTTTTACTTTCCTGTGCCATTGGCGTTGTTGTTTCTGTTGTTTGATTTAATGCTTCGTTTAATGAGGTTGGTTCAGGTTTGTTGCCGTTGGCATTGCAGGATGTAAAGAACCCTGTAAAAAGCAACATGGCAATCATGTTTCGGTTGATGTTTTTCATTGTTTAATGAATGTTTGTGTTTAAAAATTTAATGACGATTGGCTCAGATTATCATGCAGATAAATGGTTTAGTCTGCTCAATTTTCAAAGGCAACATTAGTTCAAAATTCCAAATCGTCTAATGCTTTCAGAAATTTTTGCTCTGTTTCTTCTATCGAAAGAAAACTTTTGCCGCCCGAAGCGTTGAAATGTCCGCCACCTTCAAAGTTTTTACGTGCAAAAGCGCTCATATCTAATTTAGTGCCGCGACTGCGGAAAGAGATTTTAATCTTCTCGCCTTCTTCGCTGAAATAAACACTCATTTCTACACCTTTAATTTTGAAAGGGTAATTTACCAAACCTTCGCTATCGCCATTCTGCAACCAAAAACGCTTGATTTCTTTGCTGCTCAAAACCATATATGCCACTTTCCCATTCTTGGCAAACTTTAGTTTTCTGTCTAAGCAGTAACCAAAAAAGTGAAGTCGTTTTTCGGTGAAAATATTGTTCACCATTTCGCTTACAAATGCAGGCTCGGCTCCTTTGGAAATAAGGCTTCCCGCAACACGCATCACATTGGAAGTAGTGTTGTTGAATTGAAAAAATCCCGTGTCGGTACACAATCCTGCATACAGTAAATTGGCGGTGTCTTTGTCTATTTTATCCAATTCGCCCAATTGCTCAATCACATCATGAATCATTTCGCAGGTGGCTGCATAGCTTGTGTTGCTGAAAACCAATTGCGCAAAATCTTCGGGTTGAGTGTGATGGTCAATCATTACTTTAGTTGCAGATGTTGCGGCAATAATTTCGCCCAAATCTTCCAAGCGCGAAAGGGCATTAAAATCTAAGCAGAAAATAATTTCGGCAGCTTGAATCAGTTCTGTTGCCTGCGCTTTTTGCTTTTCGCCTTCAAAAGGAATTGCGGTTTTGTAATCGGGCAGCCAGTCTAAATTTTGAGTAATTTCTGTTGGCGAAATAAATACGGCATCATGATTTAATGCTTTTAAAAATCGTTGCCACGCCAATGAAGAACCCATAGCATCGCCATCGGGTTGGCGATGGGTAACTATCACACATTTTTTGGGTGTTGCCAGTAAAGTTTTAAGTTTGGTAATAAACAGGTTTTGCATGAGGCTGGCGAAAGTAATTTTTTTACGGAAAAAGCAGGAATAGGGGGAATAGTTGAAATCAAACAGTCTGCAATAATTCAAAAAGGCTCCTTTAGTCAAAAAAACATCTCCGAAAAGTTTAAAAAAAGGTGGTAGTGAGTAGCAGGCAAACATGAATGGATTTTATCTGACAAAAACTTCCAAGAGAGATTTAACAGCAGGAATTTGTTTTCGTGAAAAAATCGGTTTTCTTTTGCTGTAAACAGAAGGACGATGCAACACTTTTTCTTTTGCCTGCTACTGGCAGTTTCAGCAACAACAATTTGTATAGCACAAAATATTACGGGTAGCGGCTTTGAGGTGCATACCCGGTTGAAGCATCCAAAATCCAAACCTTTTACGGTAAATAAAGATTCGATAATTGCGCGGATAAATGCGATTCCCGATACGGCATTGCAGACGGCAACCTTTGTTTACACGGTTGCGGACATTGCCGATATAACCGCAGTGGAATTGATTCTTACCGACAGCCGCAACCAAACGGCATATCAAGTGGATAACACGGTGAGCGCGTTGGCGGCTTCGGGTCAGTACAAAGTTACAGGGCAAACAATTTATGTTACGGCAGGGGCATTTCCTTACCTGAAAAGTTTTAA
>CAZSEG010000150.1:0-4297 GCA_964605875.1 uncultured Chitinophagaceae bacterium | reverse complement strand
TTGTGAAGCATTACGGCAATTTGAAAATGTGCTGATTTGAAAATTTGAAGATGAGCGCGAGTGATGATTACACATAAATGATGATTACGCAGATTAGTGGATTACACGGATACACGAGTGATGATTGCACATAAATGATGATTGCACGGATTAGTGGATTACGCAGATTAAACGGCAGGATGGTGATTTGAAGGAAAATTTGAAGATGGAACAAGTTAGGCAGTAATAATTCATCAACAATAAATTTCGGAGCTATGGTAAAGTTCTCTGCACTTAGAAAGTTGGCGGTGTTGGCGATGGTATTTTGCAGCTTGTTTGCAAAGGCATGGGAGGTGCAAACGCAGATTACGCACACAACGATTGGTAATGCAACGGGAAGTATTTCGTTGCAGGCTGCTCCTGATACGGGAACGTTTTATTATTACTGGAATACGAGTGATACGGGGGCTTTGATAAGTAACCTTGCAGCGGGGAGTTACGCCTGCACCATTGTAAACGGCAGCGATACTTTGGTGAAAAGTTTTGCGGTGGGTTATTACACTACATGGGATACTTTGGTGAAAACGACTTCGCCTGCAAACGGTGGGATTACCTGCACGGGCGCAGGCAGCTTTTCGGTGGATGGTTATGCTCATGGTCTGAATACGCTACGCAGCAATGAAAGCGGTTGGTGGATCTTAGAAATTGCGCAAGGCGATACATTTCAGGGGTCATTAGGATTTATGGGCAAAGGCGGTTTTGACAACATTTCCAATACTATCGGCATCGGCATGGTACTAAATTATCTTGTTGTGGGTTTGCCGGGTGAATCTCCTGTTTTTTGGGGCGTTTACACCCCCGGCAACGGCTATCGCTTTAAAATACATTTTACATCCGATTCCTTATTTCTTACAAAGTATGAAACTAATTCGGGCGGAGCCGTTACATCCTCTGCGTTGTGGTTTGCCCTGCAACGCAGCGAAAGCCTCAGCCCGGCTGTTTATCCTTTCACGCAAGGCAGCCGCATTGCTGCAACAGCCTGTAGCTTTGCCTGCTCCGAAATCCGCCTGCGCACAGTGGTGGAGCCGGGCGCAAAAACAGACAGCACTGCTTCTATACATACCATTGTGAAAGGCGGAACACCGCCCTACAATTATTTGTGGAGCAACAGCGCAACAACGGCTTCACTCAATGATGTTGCGGCAGGTGTTTACGGCTTGACGGTAACGGACGACAGCAGCGCAACGGAACAGGCAACAACTTTTGCAGGCATTTATGTTTCGTGGGATACATTGATACAGGTAACAGAGGGCGGAGATAACAGCCTTTCGGCAAGCGGGTCTGCAATTATGGAAGGTTTCAGCGGTATTGCATTTTCAAAAAACGGGGCTAAAGCCGGTCAGGATTTCAATATCAACTTTGATTGGAATCAGGGCGGTGATTATATGGGTATGATTGGATTTATTAACAATATTGAACCTGATAATAACGACCATGTTGTGTAAACCGCAAATCCAAAAGTACCAACATTCAAAACCAAAAGTGCAATTATTTTGGTAATTCGTAATTGAAGGTCAGAACCTCTACTTTTTTACGTTCGCGCTTTGAATCGTTTTTACCAGCTACAACCTTATACGAATACTCAACCGTCCGCCATCCATGCGCCTGCGTGTATTGCGTTAGTACATCGCTCGGATAGCTGCTTAACAGGAACTTCCCTTTTATTTCTGAAAGGGCTTTTAAAAGCCCTTCAAAATCACTTAATGTGTAGCCGTCATAATGCCCCATATCTGCGTTGTAATAGGGCGGGTCGCAGTAGAAAAATGAATCGGCTCTATCCCTGCTTTTAATCACCCGTAGCGCATCGGTACACTCTACCTGCACCTCCTGTAAGCGAATTGCGTATTCTTCGGTAAATGATTCCCGCTTATTCTTCACCTTCTTTTCGCTCGTATTCTTCTTCACGCCATAAGCCCAAGAGCCATCAATCACCGCGCTAAATGATTGCTGTGCCAGTACCCAAAACGCCCACGCGCGCTTCACTTCCGTGAACATATCGGGATTGTTATAGACTACCGAAGCCTTGCGGTGCAAGTCGCGGCTGTGCAAGCTGATTTTAATTTCCTTTTCGAGTGAAACAAAATCATTCTGCACTGTGCGATAAAAATTCACCAACTCTTTATTGGTGTCATTTATCACCTCTACTCCGCTTTTGTCTTTCGCAAAGAAGATTGCCGCGCCTCCGATAAATGGTTCGCAGTACAAATTGTGCGCAGGAATCATGGCAACTATCTTGGTTGCCATCACCTGCTTTCCGCCATAATATGTTATTGGTGTTTTCATGGTTCTATTTTTTATTTTTATTTAAGCAGGGATTCCGGGTGTTATTAACCTCCATTTCCCATTTGATTTAATAAATTGAATAGATGCGTTTGCCTTAAATCCTGCACCTGTAAACGACATACCTCCCGAATAATTGTACTGTTCAGCCTCTATATTATTTCCATGAATAACCGCAAACAAATCGCCAATACTCCCTTGCAGGTTAAGGGTGATTATCGTGCCATTTTGAAGATTCATGTCATTGACAATTTCCGTTAGACCACCGCCTCCGTTAGGCACATTTATTCTAAAGCTATTGGCATCTGTTCCCAGCGAAAGAACGCCTCCGGGTATATTCAGCGCATTGTCATACTCTTTCCACTGCTGCGCAAGCGAAAACCTATTTGAATTATTCTGAATACGGTTAAGCACAAAATCGCTAAGCGATTTCATATTTACTGTACTCTTGCGCGTAGCTGTTTCGCTCTGCGCTGTCGGATATGTTGCCAGTTTTGCCGTTCTCACAACGTAAGTATTTTGTGGCGCACCGCCATCCTGAAATACCTCATAACCTGCCGGGTCGTAGCTCTCCACCACTTCCCAATACCAATGTGCGCCATTGGCAGGCACACTGGCGGCAGGCACGTAATAGATTTCACCCTCAATGGCGATATATCCTTCGGGGTAATCCCAATTGCCACCAACTGGACTTATGCTTTCAATACCGCTCAAATGCACATTTCCGCCAACCATTGAAACCAACCCTTTCAGCGCATCTTTGATACCGTTTTGGTTGAACATCCAATCTTCGGATTCCAAGTACATACCGCCCAATAAATTTACATTCAGATGATTCATAACTCAATAATTTACCACTATAAAATTTGCGATGTCGTCATAGTATTTCACCCACCCTTTCAGCTTAATCAGTTTTTGTAGTTCAACCGTAATATCAAAACATCCGATTGGCACATACACTATAAATCCGATATTGGTGAAATACTCCGCTTTCTTGCGCAACACTATTTTTTCGTGTGTTGCCGGGTTGAATGTCGGGTCTGCTTTTTTCCAAAGCACCAAGCCTTTGCGCTGCTCTATCTTTTTGCGCAACACTGGCTTCTTTAAATTGCTCAATGGCTTGCCGATGTAAATGCCCGTAGGCACTCCGTTTGTATATGCCGGAAGCCCGTTGTTGAATTGCTCATTCAAAACCTTTTCAAGATAAATAACCTGCGATGCATGTTGCAGTTTATAGAGCGTAGCCGCCCGCTCACTCATAAACTTTTCGTAAAGTTTTTTAAGCGGCTGCAAAAGCACTTTTACAAATGCCAATCCCTCCGGTGTTTTATCATCGTGGGGGGTGTGCTGCTCCGGCAGCTTGTTATGTTCTAAACCGAATTTCATATATCAGCCTCCCACACTGTATTTGCATCAAAATAAGCCTCATCTAACAAGGCATAGCCCGCATTGCTTCTATACTCTCCGGCAGCCAAATAATCAGTAAACGGCAACGCTCCGTAACGTGCAGTAAAAGCAGCAGGCACAGGATTCACAACAGCAGGTAGTGCCTGTAACGCATCCACCATTGCATTCAAAACTATCTTACCGCCAAACTCCGTGTTAGCAAGGTAGCTCAGATAGTTCTTTTGCGCGGCTTTCACTTCGAGTTTTAGCGCATCCAAATCTACCAACGGGTCATAAACAATTTTATAGCTTACGCGCACCGTGTCGGGCGGAAAGCTGAAAAACAAAATATCGTGGTCGGCATATCTTATCCTGTTGATGTATGCCTGCACCTGCCCTATCTCCGCATTGCTCAATTCCTTCAAACCTCCGCTACCATCGCTCTTGGCGGCTTTGATGCGCACCATGTCGCTTTTTTCAACCGCACATTGCTTTATGATTCGTGCATCGGGGTCATCTATCAGGTACTGGTACTTTTCATTTTTCCAAACCAACTGATAGTTTACCTGCCACGCCAACACCTGACTTCTGT
>CAZSEG010000149.1:5783-7250 GCA_964605875.1 uncultured Chitinophagaceae bacterium | reverse complement strand
CTCACATCCTGCGAGTGCATTTTTACTCCGCGTCCCGCGTCTCTTGTTTTGGCGCGTTCAATTCTTTTGAATTGAGTTTAAAAATACACAATTATCCTTCCATCGCCTTAATACCCGGCAATTCTTTTCCTTCAAAATATTCTAACATAGCGCCTCCGCCTGTGCTTACATAACTAACCTTATCAGCCAAGCCAAACTGATTTACGGCTGCAACCGAATCGCCACCGCCCACTAATGAAAACGCGCCTTTGGACGTTGCCTCAGCCACTGCTTTAGCAATTTCTACCGTGCCTGTTTGAAACTTTTCCATTTCAAAAACACCCATCGGTCCGTTCCACAAAATGGTTTTGGAATCAAGAATTACCTGCTTGTATTTTTCAATTGCTTTAGCTCCGATATCCAAGCCCATCCAGCCTTCCGCTATCTCATTACTATTTGCAATTGCAGTGTTTGTAGCCGCATCAAATTTATCTGCCACCACACTATCTTCGGGCAACAAAAGATTTACACCTTTCGCTTTTGCTTTTTCAATCAGCGATAATGCGAGTTCTAATTTATCTTCTTCGCAAAGCGAATTGCCGATGTTGCCGCCCGTTGCTTTGAAAAAAGTATATGCCATTCCACCGCCAATCAAAATATTATCGGCAATGTTCAACAAGTTTTCAATGATTAAAATTTTGTCGGAAACTTTTGCTCCGCCAACAATTGCGGTGAAAGGCTTTTCAGCAAAGCGCAAAACCTTTTCGGCATTTTTTACTTCGGCAGCCATCAGGTAACCAAACACTTTATTTTCTTTTGAAAAATAATTAGCAACAACAGTGGTAGAAGCGTGCGCGCGATGTGCAGTGCCAAAAGCATCATTTACATACACATCACCATGCTTTGAAAGTTTTTCGGCAAAAGCGGCATCGCCTTTTTCTTCTTCTTTATGGAAGCGTAAATTTTCTAACAACAATATTTCGCCTGCTTTCAGATTCTTGCTTTGCTCAAATGCTTCATCGCTTATACAATCAGTTGCAAACTTTACTTCCTTTCCTGTCAGGCTGCTGATGGTTGCAAGCGCGTTGCGCAAAGTATGCTTTTCAAAATCCACCGTTCCGTCCTCTTTCAGTTTTTTTAAAGGTCTGCCGAGATGGCTCATCAGCACGATACTTCCGCCATCGTTCAGTATTTTTTGGATGGTAGGCAAAGCAGCTTTTATGCGCGAATCATCGGTAACGGCAAGTGTTTTTTTATCTAACGGCACATTAAAATCTACGCGAATCAAGGCGCGTTTTCCGTTGAAATTGATTGAATCTACTGTGTTCATGCAAAAAAATTTAGCCCGCTAAAATAGTTTTTTGCAAAACCTATTGTCTATTAAAATTGAAATGCTACTTTTGCGCTCCGTTAAAAAACGAATGGCCTGTTCGTCTATCGGTTAGGACTTCAGATTTTCATTCTGGCAAGAGGGGTTCGACTCCCCTA
>CAZSEG010000149.1:0-5773 GCA_964605875.1 uncultured Chitinophagaceae bacterium | reverse complement strand
TGTTTTACGCAATTCTTACCTCAATCAACCTTTATCATACCCTTTCTTATCTTCGCGCACTTAAAATCTAACGCCTTAGTGCTTCGCACGTTTATTGCTTCGCTTGTCTTGTTGTTCGCTATGCACCTGCAATCTCAAACCACAGAGATTTTCGGCAGGGTTTATGATGCGCGAACACAAGAGCCTGCACCGTTTGTAAGCGTAAAATTCAACGGGCAACTGCAAGGCACAAGCACCGATGAGAAAGGCATTTACCGCATTCGCACCACACAAAAAGTGGATAGCATTATTTTCTCGTTTATCGGTTACAAACGTTACGCAAAAAAGATTCGCTTTGGAAAATACCAGGAGGTAAATGTTGAAATGGAAGAGGGTGGAATTTCATTAAATGAAGTAACCATCAAAGCGGGAAAAAGAAAGAAAACAGTAGATACGGCAGCAAACTATGTTTACTACCGCGTGGTTGAAAATAAATCAAAAAATAAAGTTGATCAAGCCAATACTTATCATTACGATGAATACACAAAGCTGCTTACTTCGCTGTTGAACGACCCGCCAAAGTTCCTGCGCTGGCGCATCTTTCGCCCGTTTCAGTTTTTGTTTGAAAACATTGACTACACTGAAGACAGCAGCAAATTTATCCCGGGGCTGCTGAAAGAAAGCGTGGCGGAAGTTTATTACCGCAAAGAGCCGAAAGATTACAAACGAACTGTTGTTGCCGATATTCTTACAGGGGTTGATAACGAATCCTTAAACACCTCTACCGACTATTACATGGCAAACATTGAAACCTACGACAATGTGTTTGTAATTGCCGGCAAATCATTTCAATCTCCCTTTGCTCCGGGTGCGATTATTTTGTATCGCTATTACCTTACAGACACCGTGCGGGCAGAAGGCAGAACAAGCTACAAACTGCATTTTGTTGCCAAAAATAAAGAAGATATTGCGCTGAAAGGCTTTGCATGGATTGATTCGGCAACGTGGGCTATCAAGACTTTCAAGTTTCGCCCGAATGAAAAAGCGAACATCAATTTCATTGCAGATTATACTGTGTTGCAGAATTTTATTTACCTCAAAAATCAATGGATAAAGCAAAGCGAAACACTGCAGGCAGTGGGCAGCTTGAACCGCAAAAAGAACAAGTTTGCCTTGTTGGTTCAAAAAACTTATGAGCGAAAAAATATTGAAATAGATATTGATTTACCCGATTCTGTTTTTGCCGGAAGAGATGAAGTGGTATATGAGGACAGCGCAAGAACTTTGGCGCGACCTCGCTTAGACAGCCTGCGGTTTACACCGCTCACACCACAGGAAAAAATGGTGTACGTTTTCAGCGATTCGCTGCCGAAAATGCGGGCTTACAAACAATGGTATTACGCGCTGAATGTAGTTACCACCGCCATGTTTCGCATTCCCGATTTGAATGGTAAAATCGAATTTGGAAGGTTTTACAAATTTGTAAGCAGAAACAATGTAGAAGGCATCAGGCTCAGGATGGGAATGCGCACCACGAAGCATTTTTCCAACAACTTATATTTTGAAGGTTATACCGCTTATGGCTTGAAAGACAAGGACGTAAAGTACAATGGCACAATCCGTATTTTCCCGAAAACAAAAAGCAGAAAATGGAATGCGTTCCAGTTCATGTATCAGTATGATATGGTGGTGCTGGGGCAGGAAAATCTTTTCGTAACTTTTGATAACGTCATCTCATTGTTCCGCAAAAAACCTTTACAGCGAATTATGAAGGTGCGCCATGCAAATGTTCAGTGGGAAAAAGACTGGCACAACGGGTTTTCAACTATGATGGCTTTTGACAAAAAAACTTACTACAATATACCCGGTGTTTTTGATTTTTCACGCCCCGATAACAACGGCAATATTATTCCTGTATCAAAGTTTTCAACTTCCGAACTTTGGGTTGATTTCCGGTATGCGTACAAAGAGCAAAGCTACATTGCGTACGGCTACCGGTATTTTCAGCGCATCACAAAATATCCGCAATTTAATTTCAGGATTACGGGCGGCATCAAAGGTTTGCTTGAAGGCGAACACAATTACTTAAAGCTGAATGCCATGTTGTATCACAGGCTGTCATCTCCGGCAGGCTACACGCGCTACACCATCAAAACAGGCTACATGGTTGGCAGTGTCCCCTACCCTACTTCGTTTATTTACAGTGGCGGTTTGGGTGGCTTTTTATACGACTACACTACCTACAACCTGATGCGCGAATTTGAGTTTATTGCCGATAAATATGTGAGCGTGTGGGTTGACCATCATTTTGACGGTTTTTTCCTGAACAAAATTCCGGGTATAAAGCGATTGCAGTTGCGCGAGTTCATCACCTTCAAAGCGCTGCTTGGCGATTTCAGCAAAAGAAATAATAATGCGCTGATGGTTCCTGCCGATTTTAAAACGCTTACTTACATCCCATACATTGAAGCAGGTTTCGGCATAGAAAATATTTTTAAAATATTCAGAGTGGATTTGCTTTTCCGCGCCACTTATCTTGAGCCAAACACCAATTACTGGAAGGGTTTCGGCACCAATTGGGGCATAAAGATTGGTTATATTCCTAAGTTTTAGGATATGGCAGAATGACCGGCACAACCTCAATAATCTGACCTCTGACAGACGGCAAACCAATATTAACAGGCTTATCCAAAGAAAAATAACCGTTCAATAATTCTTCAAAACGTACTAAAACACCTTTGTTTACATTATCCCTTGTAATAAATTGACGGTCATAAATCGGGTGCAGTAATTCAAAAACAATTCAATGTTTGATACAATCAGTTGTTTGCTATGCTTATCAATAGCGTGTTGCAACTCATATTCAATAGACCTCTTCGGAAAATAGTCGCCTTCATAGCAAGAAGTCTTCGACTACGCTGCCAATGACAATTCTATCGTAGGAAGTCTGTAACCCTGAGCGTAGTCGAAGGGTTATTTTCCGAAGAGGTCTAATGTTTGTTTGACAAAAAAATAAGAATTAATGACCCTTTTCCGAAAGATATTTAAGAATGAAAATAATAGGGAAATCATAAAACAAACCAACAAATTATCGCCCCAAGTTTTAACCCGATACACCCAATGCCATTAAGTTAAGGCGCAGGCGGGGTCTGTATCAATTTTTGTCTATGACGAAACGTAAAAAAAACTAAATTTCCGAAGAAACCTACCGCAGCAAATAAGCTTTCAATAATTCATAGTCAGCTTTCATTTTCAAAGCATTTTTTTCTTTACCGGCTAAAGACGATAATCTTTCAGGAATAAAAGAAGCAGTTCCTGTTGCATTCTGCACAACATCATCAAACTTTGCAGGATGCGCGGTTTCAAAAAACACACAACTTACATCAGGGTTTAGTGCTTGATACTTTTCTACGGCTGCATAACCCACTGCACCATGCGGGTCTAATGTGTAATTGAATTTTTCAGAAACCGCTTTCATAGTTGCTTTAGTTTCATCATCATTAAATGAATAACCAACTATGTCTTGTTTCACAGCTTTGTAATCACTTTCATACAACTCCATAATGCGACTGAAATTGCTCGGATTGCCCACATCCATTGCATTGGATATAGTTTGATGAGAAACACGCGGAACATAATTACCACTCGAAAGATATTGCGGCACTACATCGTTTGCATTGGTAGCAGCAATAAATTGGTTAATCGGCAAGCCCATTTTTTTAGCAAATAAACCTGCTGTTAGATTTCCAAAATTTCCACTCGGTACGCAAATCGAAATTTTTGATTTACCATATTTGGCAACATATTGCGCATAAGCCCAAAAGTAATAAAACGATTGCGGAATCAGCCTTGCAAGGTTGATAGAATTGGCAGATGCCAGATTGATTTTTTGTTGCAAATCTTTATCCGCAAATGCCTGTTTCACCATGCGCTGACAATCATCAAAAGTGCCGTCAATTTCTAACGCGCTGATGTTTTCGCCTAATGTTGTCAGTTGTTTTTCCTGCAATAAACTCACTTTGCCGCTTGGGTAAAGAATGGTAACACGAATGTTCCGAACATTCCAAAAGGCATTGGCTACTGCACTTCCTGTGTCGCCCGAAGTTGCCACCAGAATATGAATTTGATTATTGTCGTTTTGTAAAAAACAGGCAAACAACCTTGCCATAAACCTTGCGCCCACATCTTTGAAAGCAAGCGTTGGTCCATGAAATAATTCGAGCGCGTAAATATTATCATGCAAATGCACTAACGGAATTTCAAAATTCAAAGCATCGTTTACAATGCCTTTTATTTCATACTCTGCAACATCTTCATTCAAAAAAAGTTTCGCCACTTCAAACGCGATTTCTTGCAGCGAATACCGGTGAATATTTTCTATGAATGTTGTATCCAACTTCGGAACAGATTGAGGCATGAATAAGCCGCTACTTCCCTGAATGCCTGTCAGCACCGCTTCTTTCAGTGATACAAGATTTGATTTGTTGTTGAGGTTATAGTATTTCAATGTTTAAATATCTTACAGTTTTTCAACTTTTTCCAAAACCTGTTGAATCATTTTTTGAATTGTTTCGGCAGGTTTTTTGCTGAATGTATTTTCGATTCTGTTGGCAAGAATGGCATTGAACGAAATGCAGTTATGTCCGAGCAAACTGCCCAAGGCATAAATGCCCGCGGTTTCCATTTCCAGATTGGTTAAGCGCAAATTATCATGCCGAAAAGCGGCAAGTGTTTTTATCAGATTTCCAAACCAAGGCTTGATGCGCAAGTGGCGACCCTGCGGTGCATAAAATCCGGGCGCAGTAACCGTGATACCCTTTTGATATTCTCCAAATCGCTTTAGCAGCTTGGGGGAAGCGGCTGCGGTATAGGTTGTTACCAACGTCTCGTTTTCATCCAAATACTCATCAATTGCCTGCTGCAAGCCGTCAATAAATTCATCTTCCATATAATCATTCGGATAGAAAAACATGGTGGTGTCGAAGCCGATGGCGTATTCCGAAGCCAACACGCTATCCAATGCAACATCCTTTTGCAGCGCGCCCGATGTACCCAAGCGGATGATATTTAAAGCGGTAATTTCTTCTTTTACGCTGCGGGTTTCAAAGTCAATATTCACCAACGCATCCAACTCATTCAACAGAATATCTATGTTATCCGTGCCCATGCCTGTGGAGATAACCGACACGCGCTTTTTGCCCAACATTCCTGTATGCGTTACCAACTCGCGGTGGCTGCGCGTCAGTTCTATGCTGTCGAAATGTTTGCTTACTTCTGCCACGCGGTCGGGGTCGCCAACGGTGAAAATTGTCTTTGCAATTTCACCCGGCTTGAGGTGCAAATGATAGATGCTTCCATCTTCATTCAATATCAGTTCGGCTTCTGTCAGCATTGCTCTGTTTTTGTTTTCAAGGCAATGTTAGTGAAATAAAGAGGGATGAGCTTACATAAGAAAGTGTCCAAAACTTATTTTGGCTATGTAATCTATTGTCTTTTTTATTTCACACAGAAAACACAAGGAAAACTGAACGTTTGCTGAAACAAACTTAGGTTTCGCGCGGAAAATTTCATCCCCACTCATCTCGCAAAGTGCAAGCCTACCAACCATTATTGGGGTTAAGCGAATGGGCTGTTATTTTTCTGTAAGTGGCAAGGTTTGGCTATAAAAGTGAAAGCCCCAATGAAAATCATTGAGGCTTTGCTTATAGCTCATAGCTTGTATTACAACATTTCAAACACTCCCGCAATACCTTGTCCGCCACCGATGCAGGCGGAAACAATGCCGTATTGCGAA
>CAZSEG010000148.1:0-7328 GCA_964605875.1 uncultured Chitinophagaceae bacterium | reverse complement strand
TTAATAAAATGCAAATTCAATAATTGTTTGCACATAAACGAACCTGAATGTGCCGTACAATCTGCTGTGGAAAGCGGAAAAATTTCGGAGGCGCGGTTCAATTCCTACCTCAATATATTGTTCGATGTGCAAACCGCGCGAAAAGAATGGGAGTAAAGCGTTGGCGGATAGCGGCTTTAGCCGCTTTTTAAAATATTTTCCTTTTGTCAAAATTGCCTTTGACTTTAGTCAATGGAAGAAATTTTAAATTGCAACCGAAATAAAAAACAGACATGGGATTTTTTGACCAAATGAAACAGCTTACTGAAATGAAACAAAAAATGGAAGACGTGAAAAAACGTCTTGACATTATTGAAGTTTCATCTGCAAGCGATTATGTAAAAGTTGTGGTGAACGGCAACAGAAGAATCAAGGAAATAACAATTCTGAAAAATGATGATAAAATTGCTTTGGAAGCGCACATTAAAAATGCCGTAAACGAAGCATTGGAAAAAGCAGATGTGCTGACTCAAACGGAATTTGCTGCGGTTACAAAAGGAATGTTTCCGGGTATGCCGTTTTAGGATTTTTCCCACAGAGGCACGAAGCACACAAAGGGTTTTTTCTTTGTGTTTTTATTAAGAAACAAAAAGAATAAGTTATGACCGAAAATGAGTTGGCAACAATTGCAGTAGATATTTGTTTTAAAATTCACAAAACACTTGGGCCGGGTTTGTTGGAAAGTGTTTATGAGGCGGCATTTGCTTATGAATTAGACAAGAGAGGAATTTCTTACACTCGTCAGCAGGTAATAGAGGTTTGGTATGATGATGTGCTTTTAGACGTTGGTTTCAGAGCCGATATAATAATGGAGGGTAAGTTGTTGATTGAGTTAAAGAGTGTGCAGGAGTTGGAGAAGGTTCATCATAAAACAGTGCTTACATATTTGAAATGCGCATACCTGAAATTGGGTTTGTTGGTGAACTTTAATGTTGAGTTGATTAAAGATGGTATTCACAGAAAAATAAATGGAAACCTGTTTTGATGCTCCCACAAAGACACGAAGAACACAAAGAATGAATTTATTTTTATTACAACTATTTCAATTAAATCTGTTTTTCACTTTGTGTTCTTTGTGCCTCTGTGGGCAATTACAAAATGACAACTAAACAAATAGACTTACTGAATATTGCTTTGATGCTTGTGGCATTGGCGGCTGCGTTTGCCGTGCCGTTTGAGTTGTTTCTTTTTTCTTATGCCGTGTTGGGACCACTGCACTACCTCACCGAAATTACATGGTTGCACAAACGCAATTATTTCACAACCGCTAAATATGATTTTATCTGGTTGGGCGTGTTGTGTGTTTTTGCAACATTATTTGTTGTGCTTTTTACCGAGTATGCCGACATTGCCAACATTTTAATTTTCGTTGCTTTCTTCAGTGCATTGGCAATGGTGCTTTTCAAAAATGTGTTGCACAAATTGATTTTCATTGCTGCGGCAACTGCTATTGGCGCTGCAATTTCAAAATCACCGCCTTTCTTTTTTGTGTTTGCTATTTTTCTGCCAACGCTGATTCATGTATTTCTTTTTACAGGATTGTTCATGATTTCGGGAGCAATCAAAAGCAAAAGTGTTCCGGGATTTGCTGCATTATTTGTGTTTGTTTTTTGCGGTGCAATTTGTTTCATTGTCAAACCTGATTTTGCATGGTATAAAGTAACCGATTATGCGCAAAACAGCATGATTGAAAGTAGTTTTGTGCAGGTAAATCATGCGATTATTTATTTGCTGAATCTTGGCGCAAACACACGCGAAGCTGTTTTCGGAAGCGCGGTTGGATTGGGCATTATGCGTTTTATTGCATTTGCATATACCTATCACTATTTGAATTGGTTTTCAAAAACTTCTGTTATTAAATGGCACGAAGTTCCAAAGCATTGGTTCATCACTGTGATGGTTTTGTGGGCGGCTTCGGTGGGCTTGTATATTTATGATTATCGCACGGGTTTGATTGCGCTTTATTTTTTGAGTATGCTGCACGTGTTTTTGGAATTTCCGTTGAATTACCGCAGTGTGCAGCACATTGGCGAAAGTGTAGTTGGCGGTTTCAGAAAGATGATTTGAAGATTTTATATTTAGGAAAAAATGTATTTACATTTGCTATAAATATTTCATTACAAAAATTACACGACCATGCAAAAATTCTACGCAGTAACAATCGCGGTTTTGTTTTTTAACCTTTTCGTTTTTGCAGAAAATGTTGAACGAAGCCTTGCCGAAAAAGTGGCAACCCATTTTTTAATGCAAAATACCGGAATGGGTGAACAGGATATTCACCTTTCGTTGGTTGTAGAAAAGCAAATTTTGCGTCAGGAATTTGCAGAAAAATATGGCAAATCGTTGTTGTATATTTTTAATTACGGCAATGCTGACGGATTTGTAATTGTTGCAGGTGATGACCTCACTTATCCGGTTTTGGCTTATGGCACGGAAGGCGGCTTTAAGCCCGATGACATTGCACCGGGAACGCGCAAATGGATTGAAGGTTGCGCACAAGACATTGCATATATTAAAGCAAACAGAACAGAAACAACCGTTGAGATTGAGGATTTGTGGAAGAAGTATATCGAAAACATTCCCGATGCAACGAACAATTCAAGCCGCAGAGCGGTGAATCCTTTGGTGCAAACAAAATGGAATCAGGCTCCGAATGAAAATCTGTTGTGTCCGGTAAATACGCAATCGGGACAACGAACCGTTACGGGTTGTGTTGCCACTGCAATGGCGCAGATAATGAAGTTTTGGAACTATCCCACGCAGGGTACAGGTTTCCGTTCGTATAACACTCAAAAATACGGAACGCTTTCGGCAAACTTCGGCAGCACTACTTACCAGTGGAATCAAATGCCGAATACTTTAACCAGTTCCAATCAGGCGGTTTCAACATTGATGCTTCATTGCGGTGTGGGCGTGGATATGATTTACGGAACTGCGGCAGAAGGCGGCAGTTCTGCTTATGTATGTGTTGCGGCTGCGCCAACATCGGTGTGTGCCGAAACAGCTTTCAAGCAATATTTCGGCTACGACCCTGCCACAGTGAGAGGCGTGTTGAAACAAAACTATACCAACGCCAATTGGATTGCTCTTTTAAAAACTGAATTGGATAATAGCAGACCGATTGATTATGCCGGAATTGGCAGTGGTGGCGGACATTCGTGGGTTTGTGACGGCTACGACAACAACAGTTTTTTCCACATGAACTGGGGTTGGGGCGGCAGCAGCGATGGTTATTTCAACATCAATAATTTAGACCCTACCAGTCTTGGAGCAGGAGGCGGCACGGGCGGTTTTAATAATAATCAGCAAGCCGTTATCGGCATTAAACCGCTTGGCGGTGGCGGTGGCGGTGGAGGCGGCACTGTCAATCAGGCTAACATAAAGTTAAGCGCAGCCATTACCGTGAACAGCAACCCGATTCAAACCAACAGCCAGTTGCAGGTTTATACACAAATTCAAAATGCAGGAAGCGCAAGTTTTACCGGAGATTTTTCGGCTGCGCTTTTCACTGATGATGGCGTGTTTGTAGATTAAACCTATACCAACCAAACCATTCAGGCGAATACAGCTTCCAACGCCACTTTCACTTTGAGCGCGTTAAACGTTGTGCCGGGCACTTACATCATCGGCATTTTTTACAAGAATGTAAGCAGCAATTATTCTTTGGTGGACAAAGGAAGTTTTGTGAATCCTGTAAGCATAACCGTAACCGGACCGCCAACAGCCATTTCAATGTACAGCAATACAACTTTTTCTCCGACAGCCCCTATGACCAATCAGGCATTTACTATTACAAACCAAATTGCAAACCTTGGGGGTTCAAATTTCTCGGGTTGGCTGAGTGCCGATTTATTTACGCTTGACGGAGATTATATTGAGGAAATCAGCGAGTTTGCTGCAACATTAGATGCAGGTTTTTTTTACAATACACAGTTTAATTCTTCCGGTTTGAATGTTGCTCCGGGCGAGTATTTAGTTGCTTTTTTCAGCAGCCCCAATCAAAGCAATTACACCTTAATCAGCAATCAAAACTTTCCGAATCCGCTAAAGATTAAAATAGTCGGCACTGCGTTAAGCCCCGATGTTTATGAATCAAACAATACCGCAGGCACAGCTTATGAATTGCCGCTTTCATTTTCGGGAAATCAGGCGAGCATTACTACCGCAGGCTCCAACAACCATGTGGGAAATGATTACGACTATTACAAAATCAGCTTGCCTGCGGGTAACGGCTACACGGTTTCTGCCCGCATACACGACAGCTACGACAGCGGCAACGGACAAACTTATACTACCGATGCACAGTTCAGCTATTCTGTAAATGGCGGTGCATTCAGCGAATCGTTTGATGATGTGATGCCGGGTGCATTTACCGTGCCTAATGGCGGAACAGTAACCTTTTTCGCGGCTCCATACTTCACCGGACATACCGGAACATATTTATTGGATATAAATGTTACAAGAGGACCTGTCGGGCTTGAAGATGTTGTTGAAGATGCGGTTTCTTTTTATCCCAATCCCGTTGCATCAAACTTGTTTATTCAACCTGCTAAAGTTGCGGGCGCGTATGAGTTGAATATTTTTGATTCCAAAGGCTCGTTGCTGCAATTGCAAAACGATGTTATCGGCAATGATGAAGTTATCAAAGCAGATGTTGCAGCTTTGCCCGCAGGCATTTACACCGTTAAGCTGAAAACAGAAAAAGGAAGCTCATTCAACAAGTTTATTAAACAATAAGCCATGCAATTTTTTTCATCGCTTTGTGTGCTTGTTTTTTTAGTAGGCGGTTGCGGCAGCAGCAAAAAAATTGAGCAGCAAAAAAATGTGAGTTACATAGGTCAGCAGGCAGTTATCTATAAAACTAAAGCAGACTATAGCAATTATGTGGCAGTTACTTTAAACAGCGAAAAAACAGCCATCATTGCTTATCCTGCGCCAAGCGATATTGCCAAACAAGGCGAAGGTGCAAAGCCTGTAAAATTGAAAAATGATTTTTGGTTAGATAACAGAGGCATTGGAGTAAATACTGTTTTCATAAACATTACACTAAGTGAATTTGCCAAATTGGATGCCGCCCCATCGCTGGATGTGATGATGAATGCAATACTTGATAAAGATCCGTTTACCGAAATCTATAACTTGGGAGAGCGGAAACGTTTTGCAAATGAGGTGAATGAAATCAACGGAATTATTCAAAAAAAGCTGTTGGGTGATTTTAAAAGGTTGAAATAATTTCTGTCAAAACTTCATCGCTGTTTTTACAAAGAATCTTTCACCTTCGTTGCCGAAAATATTTTTTTGATGTACACCATTCAGCAACGAATAGCGCAGGAGCTTGCGGACATAAAAGCCAACGGACTTTTTAAAAACGAAAGAATCATCACCACACCGCAGGGGGCAGATATTGCAACCTCGGCAGGTAAAGAAGTAGTAAATTTTTGCGCCAATAATTATCTCGGTTTAAGCTCACACCCTAAGGTTATTGAAGCCGCTAAACATGCCATTGATACGCATGGCTACGGCATGAGCAGTGT
Organism: uncultured Chitinophagaceae bacterium; assembly: GCA_964605875.1. Taxonomy (GTDB): domain Bacteria; phylum Bacteroidota; class Bacteroidia; order Chitinophagales; family LD1; genus UBA7692. Next base: position 1,755 of record CAZSEG010000148.1, on the reverse strand, counting down.
GCGGTTTATTTGCGGTACGCAGGATATTCACAAGGAGTTGGAGAAGAAGATTTCGGAATTTCTGGGCACAGAGGATACCATTCTTTATGCAGCAGCTTTTGACGCCAACGGTGGTGTTTTTGAACCCTTGTTTGGCGAAGCCGATGCCATCATTTCGGATGAGCTGAATCACGCTTCCATCATTGACGGTGTGCGCCTTTGCAAAGCAGAAAGATTGCGCTACAGGCATAATGATATGAGCGACCTTGAAGCCCAACTGCAAGCCACGCAAAAGAACCGTTCGCGCATTATTGTTACCGATGGCGTGTTTAGTATGGATGGCACCATTGCGCAGTTAGATAAGATTGTTGCGCTGGCAGAAAAATACAACGCAATGATAATGGTGGACGAATGTCATGCCTCGGGCTTTATGGGCAAAACCGGGCGCGGCACGCACGAGCATTGCGGTGTGTTGGGCAAAATTGACATCATCACCGGAACATTGGGCAAGGCATTGGGCGGAGCAAGCGGTGGCTTCACTTCGGGCAACAAGGAAGTTATTGATTTGCTGCGCCAGCGTTCGCGCCCTTATCTTTTTTCAAACACACTGATGCCTGCCATTGTGGGTGCATCCATTGCGGTGCTGGATATGCTGAACGAAACCACCGCGCTGCGCGACAAACTTGAAGTGAACACAAAATATTTTCGCGAAAAAATGACTGCCGCAGGCTTTGATATAAAACCAGGGGTGCATCCCATTGTGCCGGTGATGTTGTATGATGCAGTGTTGGCGCAAAATTTTGCCGCCAAACTTTTAGATGAAGGTATTTATGTGATTGGATTTTTCTTTCCGGTGGTGGCAAAGGGGCAGGCGCGCATTCGCGTTCAACTGAGCGCTGCGCACGAAATACATCATTTGGACAAAGCCATCGCGGCTTTTACTAAAGTTGGTAAGGAGCTTGGTGTGATTCAATAGGTTTCTTTTATAATCAAAACCAAAAATAGAACGCGAGTTTGGAAACTATAATACACTTAAAAACCACATAGTTGAGAAATAGAGGAAGTCGGTTTGCGTCAGCAAACACTTTGTGGTTCTTTTCTTTGTTTTTGATGAAAAGAAAAAGGCATAAAGTTTACATAGCCAAAACAAGTTTTGGACATAGACGATGAAAAGGGAAGAAGCTATGTTACTATGTGGTTTAAGTAGTGGTAAATTGCTATAAAGTGCTATTCATATATTCAATAATGTTGCTGCACGTACACATAAAGCCCGGTTCCAAAAAAGATGCCGTTACCAAAATGGATGACGGCTTATGGAAGATTCACATCCGCGCACAGCCTGTGGATGGCAAGGCAAACAAGTACCTGATTGAATACCTGAGTAAATGCTTAGGCATTGCAAAAAGTAAAATCGAAATCAAAAAGGGCGAAACCAATGCACACAAAACTTTGCTGATTGATGCGGAAGAAAGTGAGGTGATGGAAAGATTGAATGAGTGGGTATAGCAATTGGGGTTTAAAGAAGTCGGGCAGGTTCAAAAAACCTGCGAGGTCTTAGTCAAAGCATCGCGGGACACGGAAACAAACCTCACTTGCGGGACACAAGCGAGGGCAGATTTACACAGACACATTTTTTATTTTAACCACATAGAAACATAGTTGATTCTGATAGCTGGCTATGTCAGAAACTTGTTTTGGCTATGTAAACTTTTCACACAGAATACACAGGGAACACAGAGTGTTTGCTGACACAAACAAATTCCTCTCAACCCTCAC
>CAZSEG010000147.1:1130-7355 GCA_964605875.1 uncultured Chitinophagaceae bacterium | reverse complement strand
GTGTTGCTCCGTCAGGTGTCATATAAATTACATCATCATACTTGCGCTGCGATTGCAGGTGTTCTATGCAAAGCGAAAGCGGCTCGCACATCATTACCATTCCCGCGCCACCGCCATATTGATAATCATCAACGCTTTTATGTTTATCAGTTGCAAAATCGCGCAACTGAATGAGGTTTACTTCCAGCAAACCCTTATCGCGGGCGCGTTTCATCATGCTGTGCGCAAACGGGCTTTCGAGCAATTCGGGCAACACCGTGATAATATCAATCCTCATCACGCTCGTCTTGTGAGTTTTCTGTGTAGGCTTCTATTAAACCTTCGGGCAGTTTTACCGTAAGTGTTTTTTCTGCCTTATTTTCTTCCACAATAAAATCATCAACTAACGGAAACAGAACATGGTATTCGCCATGTTGCACCACCGCCACATCCTGAATGGTGTTATCGGTAATCTCAATAATTTTTCCGATTGAACCGAGATTTGAATCAATGACAGTAAAGCCGACTAAATAATTATCTTCTTCTTCCTCGAAATAATCGGCAAAATCGCTTGACTTAATCATCAACTCTGCATTCACTAATGCGGAACCGTCTTCGCGCGATTCAATATCTTCAAAAGAAATTGTTCCCTGAAAGTTGTTTTTCAAACTCCAGTCGCTTACAAAATACGGCAGTATGCCTTCCTGCAATTTTATATGCAAAACATCGGGCAGGTCGGTATCTTCCAAAAGAACCGAAGTCAGTTTAAAATGAAAAGCCCCACTTGTTCCGTGAGGCTTTCCTAAAATTCCTATTGTAATAAATTCCTGTTGCATGATGCCACAGTTGTTTTTTAATTGCTTATTCAGCAGGTGTTTCTGTTGCTTCGGTTTCGGCAGCAGCCTCAGTTGTTTCTGCCGGAGCAGCAACTTCTTCCGTTGCTTCTTCTGCACTTGCATTTGCAGCAGCCTCTGCCGCAGCTAAAGCAGCAGCGCGTTTTTGGTCGCGGGCTTCACGTTTTTTAGTTTCTTCCGCCAACAACTTAGCAGTTACTTCCGCTTTGTCTTTGTGGTGTTTTTTCTGATGGTCAAGAACTGCATTTTTATGCTCGTCTAACCATTGCTGGAACTTTTCTTCGGCTACTTCCAATGTGAAAGCACCTTTAGCTACACCGCGCAGTATATGCTTTTTTACCAATACGCCTTTGTACTTCAAAATCGCGTTTACTGTATCAGTAGCCTCTGCGCCTTTTTGAAGCCAGTCCACCGCTTTATCCACATCAACGTTGATGGTTGCAGGTTTTGTAAGCGGATTGTAATCACCGATTCTTTCGATGTAGCGACCGTCTCTGCGGGCGCGACTGTCTGTTGCCACGATGTGGTAAAAAGGACGCTTTCCGCGACCGTGTCTTTGTAATCTTAATTTTAATGTCATGTGCTTAAAATCAATTCAAGTGTTTGGAAAAAATCCGCCTCATTTTTAAAAGCGGGACGCGAATATAGATGTTTCTGTGAAATCGGGAAATAAAAAGTTCAATCAGAGTGATATAATCAATAGTTTGTATCGAGTTTTATTTACAAAATTTACGGAATTACGGGTTTGCGGATTGGTTTTAAGGTTGTTTTCTGATTTCTGTTCTCTCACATTCATTATATTCGCACCGCAAAAAAATAAATATGTCAACAACAACAGAAACAAGCCTGAAGTACAAAGTGAAAGATATTTCATTAGCTGCTTGGGGCAGAAAAGAAATTAAATTGGCGGAAGCCGAAATGCCGGGACTGATGTCTTTGCGCAAAGAATTTGGCGCTTCACAACCGCTTAAAGGTGCGCGCATTGCAGGTTGCCTGCACATGACAATTCAAACTGCGGTACTAATTGAAACATTGACTGCTTTAGGTGCAGATGTTACCTGGAGTTCATGCAATATTTTCTCAACTCAAGACCATGCAGCAGCAGCTATTGCAGCAGCAGGTATTCCGGTTTATGCTTGGAAAGGAATGAACGAGCAGGAGTTTGACTGGTGCATCGAGCAAACGCTTTTTGCTTTTAAGGACGGTCAGCCGTTAAACATGATTTTGGATGATGGTGGCGACCTTACAAACATGGTGCTTGACCGTTATCCCGAATTGGTTGCCAACATTAAAGGTTTGAGCGAAGAAACTACAACCGGTGTACTTCGTTTATACGACCGCATGAAGAAAGGAACGCTTACCATGCCTGCAATCAATGTGAATGACTCTGTTACAAAATCAAAGTTTGATAACAAATACGGCTGCCGCGAATCGTTGGTTGATGCCATTCGCAGAGCTACCGATTTGATGCTTGCAGGTAAAGTGGCAGTAGTAGCAGGTTATGGCGATGTTGGTAAAGGTTCTGCTGAATCTTTGCGTGGCGCAGGTTGCCGCGTGTTGGTTACAGAAATTGACCCAATCTGCGCTTTACAGGCTGCAATGGATGGCTACGAAGTGGTTACAATGGCAGAGGCAGCTACGCGCGCAAATATTTTTGTTACTGCTACGGGTAATTACAAAATCATTCGCGATAAACACTTTAAGGCTATGCGCGACAAATCTGTTGTTTGCAACATCGGACACTTCGATAATGAAATTGATATGGCTTGGTTGAACAGCAACTATGGTAACACCAAAGACACCATCAAACCACAGGTAGATATTTACAATGTTGATGGAAAAGAAATTATCATTTTAGCCGAAGGCAGATTGGTGAACTTAGGTTGCGCAATGGGGCATCCGTCTTATGTAATGAGCAACTCTTTCTGTAACCAAACTTTGGCGCAAATCGAGTTGTGGAACAACAGCGATAAATACGAAAACAAAGTTTATGTATTGCCTAAACAACTGGATGAAAAAGTAGCCATGTTGCATTTGGCACATGTTGGCGCAAAATTGGAAACCTTAGAGCAGGAACAAGCCGATTACATCGGTGTTCCTGTGAATGGACCTTTCAAAAGTGATACTTACAGATACTAAAATTAATTTAGTGTTTTCTACAATCCCGCAAGGCTTTTAAACTTTGCGGGATTTTTTTTGCCTGCTTTTAAAAATACAAAATCTCAATTTTTATCCTTCAATTCGCAATGCCGAAAACGCATTCAAAATTGAACTGGAAAAAAATTCTTGCTGCCGTTTTTTTTATTCCTGCAATCCTTGTGCTGCTGGCATTTCTGACCGCCCTTTTGCTCGAAGATAAAATCAAACAACAGGTTATTGCCGAAGTGAATAAAGAACTGACCGCGCCCGTAAAAGTTAGCGGAGAAATTACCCTGAGTTTTATCCGTCATTTTCCCGATGCGTCATTGCAATTCAAGTCGGTGAGCATTGCAAGCAAGCTAAAATCCAAAGAGCCTGACCTTGCCGCAGTGCGCGAACTCTCTTTTATTTTCAGCCTTTACGATTTGATGAAAGGTGAAATTAACATTCACAAATTGTTGTTGCAAAACGGCTCCGTAAATGTGCTGAAAGATAAAAATGGTGCTACCAATCTGGATATTCTGAAACATAACGACACACCGGAGAAAGGCATTGCATTGGCACTCAGCAAAATCACCCTGCAAAATGTAAGTTTCAATTATGTGGATGAAGGCACAAATTTCAATATAAAAGCCCGCGTAAGAAAAATAGAGTTGAACGGCAGCTTTGGAAAGCCGCAGTTTAAACTCAATGCCGATGGCAGTTTTTTTCTCGAAAATATTCAGCAGGCAGAAGAATCGTATGTGGCAAACAAGCAGATTGTTGTTGCAATTCAACTTGATATAAAGGAAAGCGGCAGCAAAATTTTGGTAGAAAAAGGCAGCATTGAAATTGAGAAAAATCCGTTTTCTGTGAACGGATCTTTCCTGTTTGAAAAAAGCAAAACGCTCATTGATTTAAAAGCAAAAAGCGAGGGCGAAAATATCAGCAATTTTATTGCGCTGATGCCCGCTTCGGTTAAAAATCAACTGAAAGATTTTGAAGGGAAAGGTGCGTACAATATTGAGGCAAATCTGAATGGTGCGTTCAGCAAAACAGCTTCGCCACAAGTAAAAATTGTTGCAAATCTGAATGACGGCAATATCAAACTTTCAAAGTATGGGCGCGAGTTGAATCATGTGTTTGTGAAAGTAGAATACGGCATGGATGAACAAAGCGCAGATTACTTGCGCATCAGTGATTTTCGTTCGCGCATCAGTGAGCAACCTTTTCAGTTCAGCCTGTTGCTGAACAATCTTGCGCAACCCGATTTTATATTTAATGCGAATGGAACCCTTCATCTTGAGGAGATTTCGCCATTTGTGCCTGATAGTATTTTGAAAGATTTGAAAGGCAATATCCGCTTCACCGATTTTTCGCTGCATGGCAATGTTGCCGATTTTAAAAACCTTTCTCATGTTACATTAAATGGTGGCGGGGTTTTTCAATTGGATAAGGTTTCTTTTAATGCTCAAAATGTTTTGTACGAAAATATAAACGGCACAATAAATTATCAGGGCAGAAAATTAGAAGCGAAAAAATTGAGCATTTCTTTTCTTAAAACCGATGCTGTTTTTTCGGGTACTATTTCAAATTTGGTGCAGTACATCGCTGCATTGGTGGAGCGAAAACCGATGAATGATATTGCATTGGATGCCGATGGAAAATTGGAAGTGAAAACATTGCAGCTTGCGCAAATGATTGAAACTTTCAGCAAGCAAAATGCGGCAGGCACAACACCAAAAAAGAAAGTGGACGTGCGCGATGTTTTCCGAATCAACGGCAACCTGCAGGTGAGCATTCAAAAATTTACTTACAACAAAATGGAGTTTGATGATGTGCAGGTGAATGTTACTTTTTCGCCATTGCATCTTCGGCTGAATAATTTCTCCACCAACACAATGGGTGGAAGCGTTAAAGGAAACGGATATTTAGTGTTTACAGGCAAGCAGGATTTGCTGATGAATATGGGAACTGAAATTACGGATATTGATATGGCGCAGGTGTTTTTGCAAACCGGAAATTTCGGGCAGCAAACGCTCACCGATAAAAATCTGCAAGGAGTTTTAAATGCAAAGGTTTACCTCAAAAATACTTGGAAAGATTACAGCAGTCCCGATTTGGATAACCTGAATGCCATTATTGATTTTGAACTGAAAAATGGCGCGCTCAAAAACTTTGAACCTGTTAAAGCAGCTTCTGCATTTATTCGCGTGGAAGAACTTGCAAACATTCGATTTGCAGATATTAAAAACAGGCTCACAATTTTTAATCGCACTATTACAATTCCTGCTTTTGAGATTCAAACTAATGCGCTTAACCTGATGTTTTCTGGTCAGCATAATTTTGATAACATGATTGATTACCGCTTTAAAATCAACCTGCGCAAAATGCTTGCAAACAAGTTTAACCGAAAAGGCAAAGAGCAGTTTATTGAAAATGACCCTTATGACGGGTTGAATATTTACCTGAGCATGACAGGGCATATTTCAAAACCGAAAATTCAATACGACAAAGCCTCTGCCGGAGCCAAAATCAAAGATGATTTCAAGAATGAAAAAGAGGTGCTGAAAGAACTTTTCAAAAAAGGAAACAATACCAAAAACGATAAGCGCGAGGATAAATTCTTTCAGATTGAAGAAGAGCCAAAGTTCATGGAGTTTGAAGAGGATTAGTAGTGAATAATCATAAAGTAATGTGAGTTATGGATTAGTTGTCGATAGTATTACAACTATACAATTGTAACCACATAGTAACATAGTTGATTGCGATGGGAGGCTATGTCCAAAACTTGTTTTGGCTATGTAAACCTTGCCTGCGGCAGACAGGCTTTAGGCTTTTTGATTACACACAGAGTAAAAGAGTACACAGAGTGTTTGCTTACGCAAACCAATTCCTCGCAATACTATGTTACTATGTGGTTACAATAAGTATTTGGCTGTTTTAATCCATAATTCACGTTAAAGTAGTTTTCTCCACAAGATTATTGAAACAAGCGCAATCACCCAACCCCACAAAAACTCATCGCAAATACATCTGAAATTTTATTTTTACAACCATGAGTAAAGTTTCTACTGCACTGACCGGAATGCTCGGCATAGATTATCCGGTTATAGTTGCGCCTATGTTTTTGGTAAGTAACACTACCATGATCATTGAAGCCTGCAAAGCGGGAATCACAGGCGCAATTCCTGCGTTGAATTACAGAACCGATGCAGAGTTTCGCAAAGCGCTGGCAGAAATAAAAGCAGCAACCGACAAGCCTTTCGGCATC
>CAZSEG010000147.1:0-1120 GCA_964605875.1 uncultured Chitinophagaceae bacterium | reverse complement strand
CGGCATCAATATCATTACCAATAAGTCTAACATCCGTATGAAGGAAAACCTTCAATCGTGCTTGGATTATGAAGTGCCTTACATCATCACTTCGCTTGGCAGCCCCGAGGAAGTAATCAATGCGGGAAAGAAACAAGGCATGAAGGTTTTTTGCGATGTGGTTGATTTGGCTTTTGCAAAAAAGGTGGAAAGTCTTGGCGCGGATGCTGTTATTGCCGTGAATAACCAAGCGGGCGGTCATGCCGGAAAATTGACTCCCGAAGAGTTGATTCCGATGCTTGCCGCCAACTGCAAAATTCCGGTTATATCGGCAGGTGCGGCAGGTAATGGAAAAACAATCAAACGTATGTTGGATTTGGGCGCGTGTGGCGTTTCGATGGGCAGTATTTTTATCGCCAGCAACGAAGCTCCCGTTACAGAAGATTACAAAAATGCCTGCGTTCAATATGGCGCAAAAGATATTGTGATGACGACTAAACTTTCGGGAACTCCCTGCACGGTAATCAACACGCCTTATGTGCAACAAGTTGGCACACAACAAAACTGGTTGGAAAGGTTTTTAAACAGCAATAAAAGTTTGAAGAAATACGCGAAAATGCTAACCTTCTATAAAGGCATGAAAATGTTGGAGAAAGCGGCTTTCAGCGCAACTTACCAAACCATGTGGTGTGCAGGAAAGAGCATTGAACTTGTCCGCAGCATTAAGCCGGTGAGAGAAGTAGTTCAGGATTTAGTAAAAGAATAATAAAGTGAAAGTCCCGCTCAATGAGCGGGACTTTCACTTTATAAACTTTCTACTTTTTGCTTTCAACTATAGTGTGTTACCATTTTACTTCCTCATCATCACTAATTCCAGAAGTGTTCGTGGAATTGTATTCCGAAACATCGTTTGTTTTCGGAGCGGACGGAGTTTCGTCTGCACTCGCTTCGCTTTCCGGTTTCACATAACTTGCGCGGTCGGTGTCATAATCAAAATCAGGCATTAACTCTGTTTTGATGTGTGAAACGGTATCGTTCAACGCTTCCAAAAATTTTTTGAAATCTTCCTTGTACAAAAAGATTTTGTGGCTTTCGTAGCCTTCACCGTCAAATTTCTTTTTACTTTCGGTAATTGTCAGAT
>CAZSEG010000146.1:0-7370 GCA_964605875.1 uncultured Chitinophagaceae bacterium | reverse complement strand
CTTTTTTCTTCCGCCATAGCCCGTTGCCTTTGCTGCTCTTCTTCGGCAGCCTTGCGCTTGCGCTCTTCTTCTTTCTTTTTGTAGCATATCGGGCATACCAAGTCTATCTCAATGGCTTTGCATGAGGCATTGTAAATACACCCTTGCCGACACTGCCCGTGCCCTGTGGGGGCTTGCGCCCGTGCATAACAAGGGGCTACAAAAATTAAGACAATAAGTAAAAAATAAAACCTGCCCATAAAGTTTGCAAACATATTGCGAGGGCAACAAGAAACGGCAATGTTAATCTTGCAAAATTTGCAAGTCGTTTTTAAAATTTGCACATTCGCAAAAAATCAGTTTATGGACTTAAATAAACAAGTCAGTGCCAAAATCCAGAACATTCGGGAAGAAAAGAAAATTAAGCTGGCTGCCGTTGCGCAAGCCATTGCTTTATCGCCATCCGCTTATTCGCGCATAGAAAAAGGCGAAACGCAAATCACCATCGAAAACCTGTTCAAAATTGCCGAAGCATTGGAAGTTCCCGTGCAGCAATTATTATCCCTAAAAGACAGCCAATATTTCAGCGGTTCACACAAAGGACTTGTTCAGCAGGGCAATAATGCTTCATTAACCATAACGCTTACCAACGAACAAACACAATCTTTAATAGATGTGCTGAAATCCTGATACCAAATGACCATCAGCGGTTTTACCATGGTTCGCAATGCGGACAAATATTATTTTCCGATAAAAGAATCCATCGAATCCATCCTGCCGATTGTGGATGAGTTTGTGGTTGCGCTTGGCAATTGCGATGCGGGCGATAAAACGCGCGAGTTGATTGAATCTATCGGCAGCGATAAAATCAAAATCTTTGAGCGCGTTTGGGATGAAAAAGCATTTATTGACGGAAAAATTTTTGCCGATGAAACTACTTTTGCATTACAGCAATGCAAAGGCGATTGGTGCTTTTATCTGCAAGCCGATGAAGTAATTCACGAAAAAGATTTGCGTGTAATTCAACAATCGTGTGAAAGGTTTTCAGCAGATAAAAAAGTGGATGGTTTGCTGTTTAAATACTATCACTTTTTTGCCGATTACGAACACTATATGCCTTTTCACGGTTGGTATAAAAATGAAATAAGAATCGTGCGCAACGGCTCGAATATTTTTTCTTACAAAGACGCGCAATCGTTCAGAAAAAATGATTTTGAAAAGCTGAATGTAAAGGCAATTGATGCGCATATTTATCACTATGGATGGGTGCGTCCGCCACATTTGATGCAAGCAAAAAAGAAAGAGCAGGACGGGATGCATCACGGAAAAGAAAAGACGGAAAAAGCATACAGCACATTGCAAAACGAATTTGATTTTGGTGCGCTCGGTTTGATTCCGTTGTTTGAAAATACACATCCGAAAGTGATGCAAAATTTCATTCAAAAATTAGATTGGAAACACAAATTGAATTATTCAAAAAAGCTGCAATCCAATCGCCCGAAATTAAAGCACGAACGATTGAAAAACCGCATATTGTCTTACATTGAAAACAGGTTTTTGGGTGGCAGGGAAATGTTTGGTTACAGCAATTGGAATGAAGTATAACTTCACGCGCTGAAATGTTCAAGCCTTACAAAGTTTTATTGTTTTTGCTTGCTGTTGGCGCGGTGTGTGCGGCTCTTGCGTTCGCTTTTCCAAAAGAAGGAATAACGGTTGGTGAATTTAGTTTCCGCTTTGCAAGGCTTGATAAAATTTTCTCGCTGCCCGATTCCACCAAAACAAAAGCCATTTCGCTTGAAGATGTATTGGCAATTTACAATGCCGAAGATTCATTAAATGCACAAGCAAATTTCGACAAAACAATTCAGTTGAAAGCTGCCGAATCAGCACTTTTAGCTAACCTGAATATTCAATACAACAAAGAAGAACAGCACCCGCTGCACAATTTCTTTTCAGGGCTGAATGGCTTGAAAACACAAGGCACTTCACTTCGCGTTTTGCATTATGGCGATTCGCAAATTGAGGGTGATAGAATTACATCATTCCTGCGAAATACTTTGCAAACAAAATTTGGCGGCAGCGGACCCGGAATGTTACCCTCAATTGAAGTTGTGCCGTCTATTGCCATTAAACAAACTGCCTCCGAAAATTGGAAACGTTATGCCTTGTTTGGTGGCGAATCCAACAGTTTGCCGCACAGTAATTTTGGTGCGTTGGCAACAATTTCACGCTTTGAAATTACCGATGTAAACAAAACTGCGTGGTTGAAATTCATGCCGTCAAAAGCAGGTTTTGCAAGTGTGCGGAAATACACAAAAGCTGTGTTGCACATAGGAAATGCGGAAGCGGAATGTAAAATTGAATTTATAGTAAACGGAGAAATTGTTTCAAGCGAAACTATTGATGCGGGAATTGAATATCAAAAAGTAACAAAATATTTTGCGGCAACGCCCGATGAATTAACCATACAATTTACCAGCGATAAATCGCCCGATGTTTATGGCGTTTCATTGGAAAGCAATGCGGGAATTATCGTAGATAATATTGCGATGCGGGGCGGCTCGGGAACGGTGTTTCGCAAAATGGAAAAAGAACATTTGGATGCCGCATACAGCAATCAAAATATTGGTTTGATAATTCTGCAATATGGCGGTAATACCGTGCCGTATATCACCGATTCCGCACATGCCGACCAATACGGAAAATTCTTTGCCACGCAGATAAAATATTTGAAATCCATTCAACCGCAAGCCTCTTTTTTAGTCATTGGTCCATCGGACATGAGCACTTCAATTGACGGAGAAATGCAAACCTTCCCAAACTTGGAATTTGTGCGCGATGCGCTCAAGCAAACTGCATTAAAAAACGGCTGCGCATTTTGGGATATGTATGAAGTAATGGGCGGCAAAAATGCTATGCTGAACTGGGTTGCTGCCGACCCACCGCTTGCCGCACCCGATTACATTCACTTTTCTCCCGCAGGTGCCAAAACTGTTGCAGAATTATTTACAAAACATTTATTAACTGAATTTGATGATTGGAAAAAAACTGTGCCTGCTCCTTAGCATTTTCTTATTGATGGCAACATTGCCGATGATTGCTTTGGTGTCGCACACCGCCCAAAACGAAGCGAATGAAAATGCTGTGGCTTTGCGCAGTCCTGCATCATGGGATGTAGAAAAAATTACTGCTGAATTTTCTTTCATAAAACTCAGTGAAAACAAATTGAGTTATGCAGGAGACAGTGCCGCGCTTTTTCCTTTTTATGAAAAACTATATTCCATCATCACTACAAAAAATGGAAAAGTAAATGTGTTGCATATTGGCGGCTCGCACGTTCAAGCGGGCGTGTTTACAGGTAAAATGCGCAGCAATCTGCAAAGTATGAGCGATAGTATTCACGGACAATACGGCTTCTTTTTTCCATACAAAATGGCGCACACCAACAGCCCTGCGGAAATAAAAGTGAACTATACAGGCACATGGAAAAGCTGCCGCGCAGCGCGCAACAGCGATAGCTGCCAATGGGGCTTGTCGGCAATAAACGCATCCACTGCCGATAGCATGGCAACTGCCGTGATTAAAGTGAGCAGAAAAGATTCTTTACTATATTTTTTTACATCGGTAATGGTGTATCACAACACCAATTTGCCCGACTATAAACTTGAAATTTTAAATCCTGAATTTACTTCCATTAAAACAGATACAACAAAAGGAATTACGCAAATATATTTTTCTAAAGCGGTAGATAGTTTAGAATTGAGATTTGTAAAAACAACAAATAATGAAGCGGCAAAATTTGAGTTGCAGGGCATTCAGTTATTGAATGATGTTGCGGGTTTAACATATACAGCAGTTGGTGTGAATGGCGCATCCGTGCCTACTTATCTGCGCTGTGAATTGTTTGAAAAACATCTTGCAACCGCAGTACCTGACCTTGTTGTTTTTGGTATTGGAATAAATGATGCGAATGTGCCTACGGATGAATTTAATAAAGAAGAATACAAACAAAATTATCTCGCATTGATGAAGCGAATTCGAAGTGTAAATAATGATGTGAAATTTATTTTCATCACGAACAACGACAGTTATTTCAAGCGTAAGTATCCTAATAAAAATGCGCTGAAAGTTCGCGAAGTAATATTTGAAATCAGCAAGCAGGAAAACGTTGCCGTGTGGGACTTCTTTACGATTATGGGCGGTTTAAATTCCATCCGAAAATGGGAGTTGCACAAACTTGCAAAACCCGATAAAGTACATTTTACAAACGAGGGTTATCAACTGAAAGCCGATTTGCTTTTTGATGCCGTCAAGCGCGATTTTGAGAAATTCATTTCAACACAAAAAACAAAGTAGCAGCAATTGTGAAGGAATGGATTGAATACATATTGCTCTATAACCCTGAGTCGCCTATCATATTCACAGGCTTGTATTTCTGGGGCTTTTTTGCAGTGGTGCTTGCGGTATTTTCAGTAATTTACAAAAGGCTTGCATGGCGCAATGCTTTTCTGTTTTTAGTGAGCTTGTTTTTCTATTACAAAACAAGCGGAATGTTTTTTTTGCTGCTTGTTTTCACCATCACCTCCGACTATTTTCTGGGTTTCAGAATAGCAAAAGCCGAAAAGCCCGTTACTAAAAAACTTTGGCTCACACTCAGCATTGTATTGAATTTATCGCTTTTAGCGTATTTCAAATACGCCTACTTTTTTGCCGATTCTTTTAATAATCTTTTTGGCGCAAGCTATCATCCGGTCAATCATTTTGCTGCGCTGTCCAACGATATTTTCGGAACAACTTTCAAGGTTGATAAAATTATTCTGCCTATCGGAATTTCGTTTTACACTTTTCAAACCATGAGCTATGTTATTGATATTTACCGCAACAAAATTGCACCCGTAAAAAGTTTCTTGGATTTTGGTTTTTATGTGTCGTTTTTTCCTGTATTGGTGGCAGGTCCCATCGTTCGCGCAGCAGATTTTATTCCGCAACTGTACAAAGATTATCAACTCACTAAACACCAGTTCGGCATTGCATTATTCTGGATTTTAAACGGCTTGATTAAGAAAATTTTTCTGGCAGATTATATTGCCATCAACCTTGTTGACAGGGTTTTTTCCAATCCTGTTTCCTACACAGGTTTTGAAAATTTGTTGGCTTTGTATGCCTACTCGTTACAAGTGTATACAGACTTTTCGGGTTACACAGATATTGCCATTGGCGTGGCAATGCTGATGGGATTTCATTTGAACAAAAATTTCAACTCGCCCTACAAAGCAGATAGCGTTGCCGATTTCTGGAAACGTTGGCACATCTCGCTTTCAAGCTGGCTGAAAGATTATTTATATATCCCTATGGGAGGAAATAAAAAGGCTCGATGTTCACTTACATTGCGCTTGTTTTAATTGCAGGATTTATTGTGCTTGCCACCGACAATGTATTGGTTCGTTATGCAACAGTGAACACGCTTGGATTACTGCTTACCTGCTCAATTTTATTTCCTTCATTTCAAAAACAATTAGCTGCCAACACCAACATGATGCTTACTATGCTCGTGGGCGGCTTGTGGCACGGAGCAAGCTGGAATTTTGTGATGTGGGGCGGCTTGAACGGAGCAGGATTGCTCGTTTACAAACTGTGGAAACGCATAGTGAAAAAGACGGGAGAAAATCTGTGGTGGCGAAAGCTGATTGCTATATTTATTACATTTCATTTTATCTCGTTTACGCGAATATGGTTTCGCACAGGCTCAAAAAACACATGGAGCGAAATGAATGAAACGCATAATATTCTCACAGAATTTTTTGCAGCAAACGATATGCTGCGTCAGCTTATTTACAAGCTGAATTTTAATGTGGCATGGGATGTGATAACGGGCTATAAAACAGTTTGCCTGTTTTTGTTGGGTGGCTTTGTTATTCACTGGCTGCCTGAATCTTTAAAAGAGAAATACAGAAACCTTTTTGCTTCATCAGGCTTGGCAGTGCAATTGCTCGCTACATTGATAGTTATATTCGGTGTGTATCAGGTGCTTTCAATGGGCATGAATCCGTTCATCTATTTTCAGTTTTGATACCATTTAGACATTAAAGATTTCAAACGGAGAAAATCAAAATCTGTTAAACATTTAAACCATTTTGCAACAAAGGAATCTTTGGGTGCGAAAAAGGCATTACATTTGTTCTGCTTAAATTTAATCAACACAAAAAACAAATTAAGATGAAGAAGTTATTCTTTATGTTTTGCATGGCAGGTTCAACGTTGCTTGCCACAGCACAGGAAGGTGTCGCCACTCCGGTTGACCCCAATGCTCCCGAAATTAAATGGGAATCTACGGACATTGATTACGGAACTATCCAGCAAGATGCGAATGGCGCACGTGAGTTTAAATTTACCAATGTCGGTAAAAGTCCGCTAATCCTTTCAAACTGTCGCGGGTCTTGCGGATGCACCGTGCCTGATTGCCCTAAAGAGCCAATCATGCCGGGACAAAAAGGTGTGATTAAAGTTAGCTACGATACACACCGTATCGGACCATTCACTAAAACGGTTACGGTTGAATCGAACGCAAAAAACAATACTGAAACTTTGAAAATTCATGGTACAGTATTGGATTCAAATGCAGGTGGAACTCCCGCTGCTACTGAAGCAGTGAAACCTGCTGAACCGGTTAAGGCGGCACAACCTGCTGTTGCTCCAACTCCTGCTGAAAAAACACAGAAAAAAGCAGGTTCTAAATAATAGTTTTGGAATTAAATAAAAAAGGCTGTCCCGAAAAGGACAGCCTTTTTTACTTTCAGCCAACGGCTGTGTGCCAAAAATGCTGCATACCTGTAAGCCGGATTCTGTTCTTTGACTTTCGCCAAAGCCTTTATCATTTATCTGCGGTTACTTTCGCAAGCAACCTTTAGCAGTCAACCCCTCAGCGTTTCACAAGGAATCGGGCGAGCAGCCCTCAACCACTGATATACATGACCTTTCAACCCGTAAGGTTTACCCCTTTTGCAGATTGCTCTGCAAAACCGTGCGCTCTTACCACACGTTTTCACCTTTACTATTGCTTTTCAGCAAAAGCAGTTATTTTCTGCGGCACTGTCTCTTTCATTTTTTCAAATGAAGCCACCCGTTAGGTGGTACGGTACTCTGTGTTGTCCGGACTTTCCTCCCGCTGTTTGCCAGCAAGCGATAAAGCGGTATGCAGCAAAACAAAGGTACAAATACTATGTTGATTTTTTAGAAACGCTCTAAACCACTGAAATGAAAACTTGCTTCGATAGCTGCATTTTCATCGCTGTCGCTTCCGTGAACTGCGTTGCGCTCTATGCCTGCCGCGAATAGTTTACGGATAGTTCCTTCGGCTGCATTTGCAGGGTTGGTTGCGCCAATCAGTTTTC
>CAZSEG010000145.1:5483-7431 GCA_964605875.1 uncultured Chitinophagaceae bacterium | reverse complement strand
GAATAGTTTTTTTAATCAATGCTGAAGGCTTTTTACCTTTTGTACGGAAACGCATTCATCTCTTCCAATGTAACCGTGGGCGGTGTTGCCTGCTGCAAGTTTCTTTCGTTTTTTGGTTTCAGCATTTCGCTTGCCAGTTCATCAAACTTGGTTT
Organism: uncultured Chitinophagaceae bacterium; assembly: GCA_964605875.1. Classification (GTDB taxonomy): domain Bacteria; phylum Bacteroidota; class Bacteroidia; order Chitinophagales; family LD1; genus UBA7692. The sequence continues at coordinate 7,277 of CAZSEG010000145.1, read as the reverse complement.
GCAGCGCAGCCAAGCTCCATTGCCCGAAAACGGTGTGTCCGCCTTCGTACATCTGCGCCTGATATTCTTCGTTGGTGGTGATGTAACCCGAAAATCCGTTAGCGTAAGGCGCGAGAATTACCCTGTTTATGCCGCGATTTTTCAATTTATTTTCCAATGAATTTCTAAGCCTGTTGCCGCTTACGGTAGTTATTTCAAAAGGCAGGGAAGCCAATGCAACTTCACCTATAATAGTTATTTGTATAGGCAGAATTTTTGGCGTGTAACAAACCTTTTCTTTTTTGCTGCCAACGTTTTTGTAATAGCGTTTCATGGCGGCAATGCTGCCGTCCACAAATGCGGGAACCAACATTTTTGTAAGGTCTTTATCGCCCATCATTTTGCCTTCGTTGGTTTCAAACAAAATGTTTTTCGGGTCTTGTGTTTTGTATTTCAAAACCGTTGCGGGTTCGTTGCCTGTTTGTTCAATATCCTTTTGTTTTATCCTGTCGGTAAGCCGCTTTGCAAGCGGCACCACAACAGGAGGCAAACCCGGACCATCCATCAATGCGCCACCAAAAAATGCAACACCCATGCAGGCAGGGGAGGTGTAAGCATCGGTTTTGCCATTGGCAAATTCCGGCTTGCAATGAATGTTTGAAAAATCAACCCAAAGCAGTTCCGCATCAATATTTTCAGAGAGCGTTACGTTGTTCTGTTCGGCAATTTCTACCGCTTTTTCAAACTGCAATTTTCCGTTGTATTCAGCGCTTTTGTAATCGTCATCAAACTTGCCGTACCAATAGCCGCGCTGCCATTTGAAAATATTCTTTTTGTAACGAAAACGAGGCGAAACATCACCACAGTTGCCTTGCGCAAAAGCACCCACATAATTTTCAACTCCTTTTTCTTTAAAATACTTTTCTAAAAACTTTGCCGCGTAACCTTTGTTGTCGGCATTCATTTTGCGCAAATCGTTGGAAAGGCTTGTGGTGTGTACCGCAAACCAATTTACGCTGCCAATAGGCGTGCCGTTTTCGGTTTCAAAATTAAGCATAGCCATCTCGCGATTTACTCCGAGATGCAATTCATTTTCTGCAATCTTTTTAGGAATATCAGGATTGAGGTTATAGGCAACTCTTGAGCGTTGAAACGCAACCTCTTTATCCAATGCAAATTCACCGCTGCCGAGTTTCACTTTGCCTGCCTGTTTGTTTGCCTCTGCCTTTGCAATGGCTTCCACAACAGCATTCACAATAGTTGTATATATAAACTCCGAAAAGCCGGGCGTTGGGAAATTGTACAAAGGATAGAACGAATAACCGCCCGGTGCGCTGTGCGTGTGCTGCGCAGTAAGTATCAGGTTGGCTTCGGTGTATCCGAATTGCGGATAGTCTGCCTGCAACTTTTTTAAAACACCCTGCTGAATGGAAAGCGTGATGAACGCTAATTCTGCATTTACAAAACCGATTTTATTTGTGCCGTTATCAAGCACAAAAGCGCGCATAAACAGCGTTTCCTGCTCTTGCATAGTGTGGAAATACATACCATAACCCAACATGGCTGCGCCTTTTACAAAAGGAGAAAAACCAACAACAGACGAACCGATTTGCAACATAAATACTTGTGTGAAAACTTTGTGAGTGAATTATTTTGGAAGGCGCACAAACTTAAAAAGAGTTCTTCAAAAACTTATGACAAATAATAACTAAAAAGGAATGGGAATTAGCTGCCGGTCATCAGAAATTAAATGGCAACAACACATCATCACATCTGCGCTGATGGAATTTTAGCCATATTCGCACCCCCAATTTA
>CAZSEG010000145.1:0-5473 GCA_964605875.1 uncultured Chitinophagaceae bacterium | reverse complement strand
AAGTCTTGAACTTATTATAAATTTAATGATGTACTCCAACGCCTGAAATAAATATGTCAATTTGGAAAACCAAACCGGAATTAGATTTTTTGAATGGTTGGCGCGGCAAAGGCGCAAGCGATGCTATGGGCATCGAAATGATTGAAATAGGCGATGATTACTTAAAAGCCAAAATGCCTGTGGACGACAGAACCCGCCAACCTTTTGGCATTCTTCATGGCGGGGCAAGTTGTGTTTTGGCTGAAACTTTAGGCAGTGTTGCCGGAAGTTTGTGTGTGGAATCTGGCAAGCAGATTGTGGTTGGTTTGGAAATAAATGCAAACCATATTCGCCCGGTAAAAGAAGGCTTTGTGTATGGCATTGTAAAACCCATTCACATAGGTAATACTACGCAAATCTGGGAGATAAAAATTACCAACGAACAAGATAAATTGGTTTGCATCAGCAGGCTTACACTGGCGGTTAAAGACTTGCCTGCGAAACAATAAAACACTTTCATGCAATTATTCAACATACCCAATTTACTTACGCTTATCAACCTTTTCAGCGGTTGCATGGCGATTGTGTTTGCCTTTAGTTACCGGCTGGATTGGATACCGTTTTGTGTTGCCGTTTCGTTGGTTGCAGATTTTTTTGACGGCATGGCTGCACGCGCATTAAAAACACCGCAGGGAATCGGTAAAGAATTAGATTCCTTAGCTGATATAGTAAGTTTTGGCGTAGTACCTTCGGTAGTAATTTTTCAATTGCTGTTTCAGTTTTGGGAAACAAAAAACACGGCAGACATCGCCAACTTCGCCATTTCTTCCCCTGCTTTTTTTATCGCGCTTTTTGCCGCTTTGCGCCTTGCAAAATTCAATGTGGACGAACGGCAAACGTCAGGTTTTATCGGACTTGCCACGCCTGCCGCAACTATTTTTGTTGTTGGTATTTTATTAGTTTTTCTGTACAACAGTTTTGGTTTGTCCGCTCTTATTTTTCAACCTTTCGTGCTGTATGGAATTGTTGTTGCGCTTTGCTTTTTAATGATTGCCGAAATTCCGATGTTCTCTTTCAAACTAAAATCATTCGGGTGGAAAGGCAACGAAATTCAGGTCATATTTATTTTACTGGTTGCGGTGTTGGTTGTAACGCTTAAATTCGCAGCCGTTCCGTTGAGCATTTTGCTTTACGTGCTGTTTTCTATCATTCAAACTTTAATTAAGAAATGAACTTTCGTGCCGAAATAAATGTGATGCCTCACAAAGAATTGCTTGACCCGCAGGGAAAGGCTGTTGCCGGTGGTTTACACAAAATGAATTACACAGGTGTGCAGGATGTGCGCATCGGTAAACACATTACCATCACTTTAAGCGCAGCAACCAAAGAAGAAGCTGCCAAACAGGTGGAAGATGCTTGCAAAAAACTTTTAGCCAATGCCATAATGGAAGGCTATACGTTTGAGCTATCGGAAGTTTGAAGCGTTGCAAGTTGCGGGTAACGAGTTGCGCGTTGGTATCATTTTATGTCTAATATCTAACATCTAATATCTCTTGTCTAAACTGATAATCATTCCAACGCCAATCGGCAACCTTGAAGACATTACGCTTCGGGCTTTGCGTATGCTGAAAGAAGTGGATGTGATTCTTGCCGAAGACACGCGCCAAACCAAAAAGCTGCTCAATCATTTTGCAATTGAAAAACCAATGGTTGCGCATCATGCTTTTAATGAACACAGCACACTTTCGCAAATTATTCAAAGAATAAAATCGGGGCAAACCATCGGTATGGTGAGCGATGGCGGCACGCCTGCCATTTCAGATCCGGGTTTTTTGTTGGTGCGAGAATGTATTAAAGAAGAAATAGCGGTTGAATGTTTGCCCGGTGCAACTGCCTTTGTTCCGGCATTGGTAAACTCCGGTTTACCATGCAGCAGCTTTGTGTTTGAAGGTTTTTTACCCCACAAAAAAGGCAGAGAAACAGCATTGAAAAAATTAAGCATAGAAACACGCACAATTATTCTTTATGAATCACCCAACCGCATTGTAAAGTTGATGGAAGAACTCATCAAACACTTTGGCGAAACGCGCAGGGTAAGTGTCAGCCGTGAGTTAAGCAAGCTATTTGAAGAAACAGTTCGCGGAACCGTTACAGAAGTGCTGCAACACTTTACTGCGCACGAACCCAAAGGTGAGTTTGTGGTGGTGATTGAAGGGTTGTAAGATGAATGTGATTGACCGGTTGCAGTTTTCAATTTATAGTGCATAAAATCCGCCAAATGCTGTGGTGGAAACACTTTCAGCCCATATCTTTTCCGGCAATAATCACCTAATATACCAACACCTCATGAATAATATTATCTTCCATTTCTTTATTCAGCAGTTCTTTGATTTTACTTCGACTGTAATACAATTCCTGCTTTAAGGCTGCCGAATCAACATTGATATACAACTTGTTGCCTTTTAAGTGAAGTGACTTGGTGTGGTTTGAAATCGGCTTGCCCATCTACTCGTTCCACAACTTGCGGATTTTCAGTTCATCCATGCGCGGCTTCAACCTCAAATCTTTGATGAGCGTTGATAAGGCATCACCCAAACTGATTTGATTTTCGGAAGGCGGTCTGTAATACATTGCTGGCGAATGTAATTTAATCTCTTCTTCTCATAAAGATAGAAACGTAATAAAGCAAGGTTGCCAATGATGATAAAGCTGCAACTACATAAGTCATGGCTGCCCATTTCAAAGCATCGTAAGCCATGTCATGCTCTTGGGAGGTAGTCATTCCCGATGTTTCCAACCAAACCAATGCGCGTTTTGATGCGTCAAATTCAACAGGAAGTGTGATGAATGAAAACAAAGTTGTCATTGCGAACAACACAATGCCGAAAGCCAACGGAATCCACGTAAACTGCAACAGCAACACGCCTGCCAATAAAATCCACTGCATATATTTTGAAGAAAAACTAACTGCCGGCACCAACATACTGCGCATACCCAACCATGCGTAAGCGCGGGCGTGTTGCACGGCATGACCACATTCGTGAGCGGCAACCGCAGCCGCAGCCACGCTTCTGCCGTGATACACATCGGTAGAAAGATTTACAGTTTTATCGGTTGGATTGTAGTGGTCGGTAAGTTTTCCCTCCACGCAGGTAATTTTCACATCCCCAACGCCATTTTCGCGCAACATTTTTGCGGCAATTTCCGCACCCGACAAATTTCCTCTGAAAGAAATCTGAGAATACTCTTCAAACTTACTTTTTAAACGCCATGAAATAAACGCGCTTGCCGCAAAGGCAACAATCATTATTATCCAAATCATAATTCAATTTTGCTTTCTGTTAATCAAATATTGTGCTACATCTTGTAACTGACAAATTGTTACACGAATACGAATCAACAATATTGTTTTTGGCAGAAACTATTGAACTTTTTTGTACAAAATGGCAAACTTGTACTTGTCAATCGTTTTGAGTTCGTAGCTCATCAAACCCGTGCTGCTCACTTTTTTAAATGAACCGTCAGGCAAAAGCGAGAACGTAATATTGGAATATTCTGTACCCGCATTGTCCACCGTTTTAACGGTGATTTTGGATTGTGTTGTTCTTAAACCCGGAGAAATTTCGGACAACACAGAAACCTGCTCCGAGCCTACGCGCTGCACATCGCCAATGTAATTCGAGTTGCTGATGATGCGCGTTTCCAAAGGGAAATCCTGCTGAGTTGATAAGAAATAAACCTGAAACGGAGTTTCAATCTGTTTGCTGCATGAAGTGAACAGCAATGTGGAGGCGGCAATAGCCGCGAATAGTGATTTAGTAGTTTTCATGGGTAATTCCTTGTACGCTTTTTTCATATAATGGTTGCGTAAACATTTGTAAAAACTCAAAGTTTATTTGCAAAAGCATTTTTCACATTCGTTAGGAATCGGCTCTGTATCTGCTAAATAAAAAAGGCTGTTTCGATTCCGAAACAGCCTTTAGTAATGTTTGAAATAATAAAAATCAACCAACCAATTCGCCTTTCAAAACACGGGCAACGGTTTCGCCAATTTCGGCAGGCGAAGCAACAACGGAAATGCCACATTCGCCCATGATTTTCATTTTAGCTGCGGCAGTATCTTCCGCTCCGCCAATGATGGCTCCGGCATGACCCATCCTGCGACCTGCGGGTGCGGTTTGTCCGGCAATGAAACCAATCACAGGTTTTTTATTTCCGTTTGCTTTTATCCAACGGGCAGCATCGGCTTCAAGGCTTCCGCCAATTTCACCAATCATGATTATTGCTTCGGTTTCACCATCATTCATAAATAGCTCAACAGCTTCTTTGGTTGTAGTGCCGATAATCGGGTCGCCACCGATACCAATTGCAGTTGTGATTCCCAAACCTGCTTTTACAACCTGGTCGGCTGCTTCGTAAGTTAATGTCCCTGATTTTGATACAATACCAACATTTCCTTTTTTGAAAACAAAGCCCGGCATGATGCCGACTTTTGCTTCTTCGGGCGTGATTACACCCGGGCAGTTTGGACCCACCAAACGAGAGTTTCTTGCGCTCAAATAACTTTTTACACGCACCATATCCTGAACAGGAATGCCTTCGGTGATGGCAACAATCAATTCAATTCCGGCATCGGCTGCTTCCATAATTGCATCGGCTGCAAACGCAGGCGGAACGAAAATGATGCTCACATTTGCGCCTTCTTTTTGACGTGCATCCCAAACAGTATTAAACACAGGTTTGTCCAAATGCTTTTCACCGCCTTTGCCCGGTGTTACTCCGCCAATTACATTTGTGCCATATTCTATCATTTGGGTTGCATGAAAAGTTCCTTCTTTTCCGGTAAAACCCTGAACTACAATTCTTGAATTTTTGTTTACTAAAACGCTCATTTGAATTTGTTATTTATTAGTGATTATTTATTCTATTATACGAGATGGATGATGTGAGTATCATTTAAAATGTAATTTTTGATGAAAGTCCGGTTCCCGCACTTTCAATTTTTAATGTTGATTTTTTTGAAATCTTAATGTCATTTACTCCGAATGCAATCAGCAATGCGCCTACAGCAGAGAACGCGCTTCCGCAACCAAACAGAACACCTTGATTGAATTTATATTCGGATTCGCTGCGTTTATATCCAATAGCATCTTTGTTTTGCTGTAATGGGCTTAAATACCTATACAATAATCCGCCCGTGATGAATGATGTTCCGGCTGTTGCAAAAACTATTCCGGCTGTAAGCTCATTATTACCTTTCTTTTTATGTTCTTCTTGTGCATTTGCTACTAAACAAAAGCAGATTGAGAGTATTGTGATTATATTTTTCATCTCATGTCTATTATCTCGTATCTCATGTCTAAATAATTAATATTTTGCCCTCAGTCTCAGGTCTTTTAAAAAATCGGAGGCGAATATAAAATCAAAAAGTTCTCCCGAAGTAATTTGTAGGATTTCCTCTTTGGTTCCTTCCCAATACTTATAGCCTTCGTGA
>CAZSEG010000144.1:0-7447 GCA_964605875.1 uncultured Chitinophagaceae bacterium | reverse complement strand
ATCCTAACCTTGTCAATAATTTATATTCCCCGTAGACGCGTTTCGGACAATACTGATTTTAAATCCTTTTTGTATTTTCCGTTTCCCGTAACCTGCGATATGAAATTTGTAAAGCGGTAAAGTGTCTTAATCAAACTTGCGCTTGATAAACCAAGTGTCGTTCAACACAAAGGAAAGATTGATGCGGTAATAGTTTTCGGTAATGGCATTGGTGGCATTGAAGCCGCGACTGCCGAAATCTCCGCTGATGTTGATGCGGGCAATTGCCTTACGCCAAACGGGCAAACCGAAACCGATAGTCCCGCCTGCTTCGGCTAACTTTTGCCCGTTATACATTACTTCCGATTGTCCGTAGTAGCCGCCTAATTTAATCTGTATTTTGCCTGCTGCCTTACGGCTTTCGATGTTGGGTGTTATTTGCGTTCCCACCATCACGCGCCAGTTGTCGGCAAGTTTATCGTTGCTCAATTCACTTGAAAAACTGCTCCAGTTGCCATAGCGAAAGTCCGCGCCCACCAGCCAGTTGGCTTCGTTGCCCACCGTAAAACCTCCGCCTACATGAAAAGGCAAAGTAATTTTTGAGCGACCATCTTTTATGCTGCTAACGGTATCTGTTACAAAAGTAGAACCATCGCTTGCGTAATAAAATCTTTCCCAGTAGTTGGTAAGGCGCGTGCTTGTCGGCATTTGGCTGCTGCCATACGCGCCAACGGTTAAAATAATATCCTGTTTCAATTCATTCTCTTTGGTGCGTTTCTTTAAAACGTGGCGATACTGTACACCTGCGTTGTAGATAAATCCATTCACCTTGTAAAAAGAAATGTTGCGGGAATTTAATGCGCCAACCGAATCGGGAAACAGCGCGTATTTGGCATATTCTAATTTGCCGAAAAGATAACCTGCATTTACGCCAAAAGAAAACCCTTTGAACTGAACGCCCGTGCCTGCATAAACTTGATATAAAGAACCAAAGCCACGATAAATATTTTCAAATCCGCCAAACGTTGTATCGTTGCCCGTTTGTTTGAAAGTATAATTCATGTTTGAATAGGGGAGCAGTCCAAAACTCAAGCCCCACTTGCCGCGCTTCAACGGAACGCCAACAGCAACATGGCTGATAGAGCCGTTTGCCGTTCTGTAAGATGAATCTTTTGCTTTGATATTCACAATGTCAATGTTTGCACCAATTTCAAAAGTGGTAAGCGCAAGCGCGGAATAAGAAGCCGGATTGGTGAAATTGATATTTGCCGTGCTTGCGTAACCTCCGCTCAATTCGGCAAAACCGCGATTGGCAGAAAAACCCGTAGTGCGCACAAAACCCAAGCCATAGCGCGAATAAGGAGAAGCCGTTTGAGCATCAACAACACCAATTGTCAAAAGCAAAAAAGAAAGGGAAAAAAGTTTAGCTGTTGTATTCAAGAATTGTATTGAGACCGTGTAAAACCAAATTTGGACGTGCGAAGATGACATTTTCTAATGCCGAAGCAAAAAAAGGAAGGCTGCCACCCGTCATTACCACCGTTAAATGTTTGTAACGTTTTTTGTAAAGGTTAATTATCCCGTCTGTTTCGGCTGTCATGCCGTTCAGCACACCGCTTAAAATAGAAGCATCCGTGTTGTTGCCGACAAGCGAAATATCAATTTTTGATTGCTGATTTTCGATTTTTGATTGCTGCTCTCTGTCATGGTGAGCCTGTCGAACCATCTGTTCCTCCATTTTCCATTTCACCAAAGGCAAACGCGCAGTAAAATGATGCAACGCTTTAAACCGCATTTCTATTCCCGGGGCAATCGAACCTCCGAGAAATTCATTTTTGCTGTTGATAAAATTATAGGTGAGGCAAGTTCCTGTATCAATGCAAAGCAGGTTTGAAGAAGGAAACAACGCAGAAGCTGCGGCAACCAAAGCAAGGCGGTCTGTGCCAACGGTTTCGGGCGTGCCGTAATTGTTTGTAAAAGGAAGTTTTGTAGCAGCAGTAAAATAGCGCAACCTGAAAGGATGACCGCTCAAAAAATCTTCGAGCGGGTGGTCGCTGCCGGTTTTGGAAACCATGCAACGGCTGATGCGGTGTTTTGCAACCGCTTCTTTAACCTCCGTTGCCGAACTTAACAACTGCTTCAATTCACCGCTGTCGAACAAAGCAGCTTTTACAGAAGTATTACCAATATCAAGGACTAAATTCATTTATGTAATAATCGGATTTTAAAACATTGTCATAACTATTTACTGAATAGTATCCTGTTCATTGTAAAGCGAAGCATCAATTTCTAAACCATCGGGCAGTTTATCAGCCACAAACAAATCTATTGATTCGCCAATGCGGATTTTTCTGCCTGCGCTGTGTGCCGGAATCTGCCTGTAAATCAAAGCGCGTAAACTGTCGGAAGTGCCTTGCTGCAACACAATTGCGCCAAGATTTATGCCACGCCCCTGCAAGGTAAAAGTCGCTTCCTGTAAGGTTAAGCCAAGCAGGTACGGAACATTGATTTCTTCGCCTCCGATGCCATCGCCCAACACAATATCAACGGTTGTTCCTTTGGGTAATTTGCTGCCTTTGCCTACGGGCTTTCCAGCAACTTCCAATCCAATCACAGCGTTCAAATGCGGGTCGGGGCGATAGATGATGTTGCCTGCCACCAAGCCAACACTTTGCAGTTGCAACTTCGCATATTTCATGGATGATTTTCCGGCAAGGTCGGGCACCTCCACCGATGGAACTTTGCTCGCGTTTACCACCAAGTAAACTTTTCTGCCTTCTTTAACTTTTGAACCGGCTTTGGGATTTTGCTCCAATATGCTGTTCAGCTTTTTCTCTACATTATATGCCGAATCCATTACCACTAAATTGAGATTCAACGCATCAAGCGTTTCGGCTGCCTTTTCAATACTCAAGCCACGTAAATCCGGCACAGAAATTTTTTGCCCGTGGCGAGTGTAGCTACCTAAACTCCACGATAAAATGCCAAGCAATACTGCCACAATCACACCTGCGATTGCAACATTTATACCTATAATTTTCAGAAGGTTTTTATTCATGATTTTTGGTTGTTTTTGCTTGGCTGTTTATGAATTAATGCAATTTAGGATATAATTTTGTATCAATAATAATTGTCAGAATAATCCACATTCTGCACATCAAACATTTTATTTACCTTTACAAAGGCGAAATTAAAAATATTATGCCCACATGAAATACGCGACATTCCACATATCCGTTAAAAGTCAATTATAGCTATATGAAAACCTTATCAGAACAACTCGGCATCAGCGAAAAAGTGCTTTCATCGCTTCATATTTCAAAGGAAAATCCCGAAGATATTCTGAAAGCGTTGGCGGCTGTGGCTTTATTTCAAAGCAAAAAAATTTCGTTCACCGAAGCCGCCCGCATTGCAGGTATTCATAAGCGCGAATTTGAAACGCTGCTTTTCGATATGGACGTTCCTTATGAGTTTTACACGGTTGATGACTTGGAAAAAGACCTCAAAACTTTAGGGCTTAAATAAATGCTGATAATAGCCGATACAGGTCCGCTTATTACGCTTATTCAACTTGGAAAACTTGAATTGCTACACAAAATTTATCCCGACTTTGTGTTGCCGCAGAAAGTTTTTGATGAGTTGTTGAAGTTTGAACCTATGCGGCAATATAAAAATGAAACCGATTCACTGCTTCCGTATATTCGTCAACCTAAGCAAATAATCGTTCAGAGCGCGGATTTAGATGAAGGTGAAATTTCCTGCATCAATCTTTACTATGAAGTAAATGCCGATGCAATCTTGATTGAGGACAGGGATGCGCGAAATTTTGCGGAGTCGAAAGGTATCGTGTGTTTTGGGTCAATCGCTGTTTTTCTGCGGGCAAAGGAAAACGGACTTATTACAGCAGTAAAGCCGTTGCTCTTGCAAATGCGGGCGCACAGAAGATTTCTGTCGCAGGAACTCTTCATTCAAACTTTGAAAAATGCGAGCGAACTTTAATGTTCAAAACTTAGTTGATTTCTATTCCCTATTCCACAATCACTCCCTTCGCTACAAAAACTATTTCCTTTTTAGGTTCTTTGATGGCTTCAATTTCATCTTTCGATTTGCCTGCATCTTCGGCATAATGCCTTAGCATTTCCACTGATGTAGTTTTTGTTTTAGCCTCGCCTTCTGCCCAAAAAGTTTTGCCGCCTGCATCTTTCGGAACGAAAAATCCATAATCTTTAAATGTAACGCGCATAGATTTTCCATTGCCTAAATCTGCTGTCATCCAGCAGCCTTTTACTTTACATACCTCATTTATCTTGCCCGTAATTTTCACTTCTACCTTTTCTTTATCACCAATTAAGTTTACCAGTTCACTTGTGGCTACGGCTCCCTGTTTGGTAATTTTTTCGCCAAAAGTATTGACTTCATTTTTGTCTTTTTTCTTTCCTTTCGCATCTTGAGCAGTTGCAGTAAAAACAAATGCGGTAAGTAATAAAACAATAATTGTTCCGATTGATTTTTTCATGTTCATGTATTGTATTTTACGAAAATAATATTCTGAGATAATAGAGCGGATTTTTGAGTTGCGCCCGCAAATCCAAATCCTCAAACATACTCATAATTGCCGTGCGAAGATGCGGACTTCTGTTTGCTTTATTCACAACAAAATTGAAAAGTGCCGGAAAATTTACCAACTGCTGCAAGCGATAACTCAACAACAATTCATGCCACAGTCGTTTGTAAACCGCAGCATCATATTGCTTATTAAAACTTGCTGAAAAATCATTTTGGGCTAAACATTTTGCAGCCTGCTCTGCCGCAAACATTCCGCTGAACATAGCATTGCCGATGCCTTCTCCCGTAAAAGGGTCAATCAACATGGCAGCATCGCCACACAGCAAATAATTATCGCCCGAAAGTTTTCGCTTTTTTGAACCAAGCGGCAAACCAAAAAGTTTTACGCCATCAACCAATCGCGCATTTTTAAATCGCTTGCTGATTGCAGGATTGTTTTGAATAATATCTTCAAACAGTTTTTTGAGATTGATGTTTTTGTTTTTCAGCTTATCTGCTCTCATGCCGATGCCGACATTTGCTGCGCCATGCGGCAACGGGAAAATCCAGAAGTAGCCGGGCAATGCTTCTTTGATGAAATGTAATTCAATGAAATTTTCTTCATCCAAGCCTTCAACATTTTCGTAGTAAGCGCGTAAGCCAAAGCAATTGTGCTGCGCTTCTGTGCTAAGTTCCGCAACATCTTTCGCAAACGAAGAATAAGCGCCATCGCAGGCAACAAAAAGTTTTGCCTCGTATTTATTTTCATTCTTGTCGGTTGCTTCAATACCGTTTTTTGTTTTGTTGAAATGGCGCAACTCAACATTTTCGTGAAATGTAATCAGCGGATTCGCTTTCGCTTTTTCCACCAAAAAATTATCGAAGTCAATGCGCTTGGAAATGAATCCGGGCGCGTGTTTCCGCTTTTCGGGATGCTGCGTAAACGGCACACGCAAAGCCTTTCCGTTTGGCGCAACAAATGTTACTCCCCACGAGCCGAGCGAATTTTTATCTGCTGAAATTTCTTCAACAAAATTCGCATCTAATTTTCTCAAAACTTCAACAGTTTTTCCGCTTAGCGCATCACCGCAAATTTTATCGCGCGGAAAAATCGCCTTGTCAATAATGGTAGAAGCAATTCCTTTTTTTGCAAGGAATAAAGCAGTTGCAACACCCGCAGGTCCTGCTCCTGAAATCAAAATGTCTGTAACGTGTTTAATAAAGGTAAACATAAACTATCATTTGAAAATACAACAGAACAGCGGGCAAAAGGGCTGTTTCATTTTCAAATCTTCAAATCATCTCATCTTCAAATTAAACAGATGTTAAGTTCAAAACACTTTCTTATTTTCGACCTTCGTGAAAAGACTTTGGCAAAAATTAAAAGCTAAGTTTCCATATTTCCGATTTTGGGAACGCATGAGTAAAACCTTTACCCTACCGGGTTTTGATGGAGTGCCGTTATATGATGTTGGCGCTTTCTTTTTACAGGAAATAAAAAAGAATTCATTGCCCACAAGAAGCAAGGCAATTGCGTTTAGTTTCTTTCTTGCATTGTTTCCTGCTTTGATATTTGTGTTTTCGCTGATTCCATTTTTAGATATTGAATACCTGAGTACCGAAAATGTTGAAGCGTTGCTGAAAACAATTTTACCCAGTGGGGACTTTTACAATTTCATTTTTGGCAACATCAGCGATTTGTTGGAAAAACGCAGAGGCGATTTATTGACGGGTTCTTTTATCTTGTCAGGCTACCTCACTTCACAAGGCGTGATTGCCATGATGTCTTCGTTTGATAAAACTTACGATCATTACAAAAAGCGCAACACCATTCAAACACACGTGGTTGCTTTTAAACTTACCATGCTTTTGATACTGATGTTTTTGTTTTCAATCGTGCTGATAGTTGTGGGGCAGGATTTGTTTCGCTTTGCATTTAATTACCTTGATATTGACAACTATTTCACGCGCTTCCTGATAAATTTTTTGCGCTACTTAATTATCGTGTTGCTGTTCTTTTTTTCCATCTCCATGATTTACTATTACGGACCTTCCACAAAAAAGAAATACCGCTTTATTTCTATTGGCGCAACAGTGGCTTCGCTCTTGTCCATCCTTGCTTCGATGGGCTTTTCGTTCTACATAACGCACCTCAACAGATACAACACAATTTTCGGTTCAATAGGCACTGTAATGCTGATGATGATTTGGATAAACTTAAATTCTTTTGTGCTGTTAATCGGCTATGAACTGAATGCGAGCATCTACTTCACGAAAACGAAAAAACAAAGTGAAGACCCCGCAAAAAATCAGGCGTGAATAAATGTTTCCCAAAGCATTTTTGCAGTAACAATTGCAACCAAAAGCAGCAACATCAGTTTCAGTTTATCTTCCGTTAATCGTGCGCCAGCTTTCACGCCAAACTTAGACGCAAGCACTACGCCAATGCCCATTGGCAAAATCAATTGCGGAATAATATGCCCGATGTGAAAAGTATTTCCGGAAAAAGAAACAGGTTGTTTAAAGAGGTAAAAAATAGTCAGCGGCAATGCAAAAAACACTATCACGCCCGTAGAAATTGAAATGGATTTTTTGATGTCAATTTTCAGCAACAAACTAAATGCCGGAACCATCACCAAGCCACCGCCCAAACCCGAAAGCGCAGTTACAATTCCCGCGCCAAAACCAATTAAAGAAAACCTTAGCGGTGGAATAGTTTCAAAAGCAACACTATTTGTAACAACATTTCGTTTGGTGAAAACGCGCAACGTAACAACCACTAAAATTGAGATGAAAAAAAATGAAAACAATTGCTTGTTATACCAGCTTCCGGTTGTTATCAGCCACGTTGCAACAGTGGAAGAAAGTATCCCTGCCAAAGCCGTAAACAACACGGGGCGGATGTAGTAAGTGCCTTGCCTGT
>CAZSEG010000143.1:0-7581 GCA_964605875.1 uncultured Chitinophagaceae bacterium | reverse complement strand
GTTGCCGCTTCACGAAAATGTAATAGTTGCTCGCGCTGATGCTGAACCATTTTTCAAAACGATAGCTCGCGCTGATTTCAATGTTCCAACCGTCTTCGGGTTGCAGGTTGATGTTGCCGCTGCCACGCCAATACAAATCGTTCATGGAGGGAAAACGAAAACTGCGCTTGCCCGTAGCTTCCACCGCAAAATGATGTTGTGCAAACCATTTGCCGTAACCAACCGAAAGATAAGGCATGAAGGGCGAAAATCTCTTATTCATCATTTCCTGCCGCGCGCCCAATTGCAGCAAAACTCCTTGTTTGAAATAATATGCCGCTTTGAGCGATAAGCCCGCAAGCCCGCGCTGGTGAACGGTTTCATAGCCCGGTGAAATCGCTTTTTCATAATCGCCTGATACATTTCCTTCTAAAGAAAATCCCTTGATTTTGTATTTCAAGTTCAAGACATTTCGCAGCGCGTGAGTAAGGCTTTCATCATCGGTAAGCAATTGCGGATTGATGTATCGCAATTTTTCATTCAAATACGCTGTGGTAAAATTCATGGAGAAATTTCTTTTCTGCCAACTCCATTGCAGCATGGTTCTTATTGATTGGTCGCGCTGATTTGCGGTGCTTGACTGCTGATGCAAAGTTGCTGGAATATCGCGCAAAGCCTTGTTCCACCAAACGTAGGCGGCTATGTTGTGGTTCTTTTTCAACCTGAAATGCAGCTCCTGAAAAACGCCAAACTGCAACACATCTGCATTGGTTTGCTTTTGTAATTTTCCATCCTTTTCAACAAGAAAATTATTGCTTGCTTTCAGCAATGCAACCTTAGTTGCACCGCCAATTTTGCCGGTGCTGTATTGCACATTCATGTTGGTTTCGAGCAAGCCGAAACTGCCGCCACGAATAGCTCCCACAAAATGAATGCCTGAATCAATCGCGGCATTATTGAAATTCAAATTGCAACCGATGGCGCTGTTTAATTGATTGTATTGAAGTGAAACAGCATTATGAAAACCAACGTTCAGCAACGCCAAATCGCTTTGCCCCAGCATGGGCGAATTGATGCGGATACCGTTCCACGTTACCTCTGTTTGCGCAGCCGTAGTGCCGCGCACAGCAATGGAAGTAAGTTGTCCGTTGCCATAATTTTTCAGGTAAATGGAAGAAACATCATTCAACAAATTGGTGATTCTTCTGCCTGTGAAATCATTGAGGTTATTGAACTGGTGCTTATTGATTTTGCGGTTGGAAGGTTTGTCGGTAATGATTACTTCTTTCAGTGAAATAGTGTCTGTTGTTGCGGTTTGGGCGGATAAAAATGAAAAATGAAAAATGAAAACAGGGATGAGTAAATTTGAAGATTTGAAGATTTGAAGATTTGAAAATGATGCGAATAAATTTTTACACGGAGTACACAGCGTTGCCTGTTGGTTTTCTCGCAGAGGCGCAAAGGCGCAGAGAAAATCAACTATGGGTTTTCTTGCCGGCACACTTTGTGTACTCCGTGTGAAAAATAAATTCATTATTCAATCACAATCTTTGCTGCGCCTGTGCCTTGCGCATTGCGGATAGAAAGCAGGTAAATTCCCTTGCTGAATGATGCGGTTGAAATCGTAAAATCATTCATGCCCGAAATTTTTTCGCTGTAAACAATTCTGCCGCTCAAATCGGCTAACGCTACATTTGAATCTTCATTTCCCTGCATTGAGATATTGATTTCATTGCCCAACGCAACAGGATTCGGATATGCTTTTACATTCATTTCAGCCAAACTGAAAATCGCTGAAACGCCATCGGTTGTGGTGAAATTATCCAACGCAAAATAGCTTGGTGTGTTCATGCCATACAGTGGGTCGTTATCAGAAGACGACAGTTCAAATACAAGGCTGTCCACATCGCCAATGCTTTGCAAATCAACCCATGCCCAAGTATCCAAAATATAGTCTTGATTGTTGTCGCTGAAACGAAAATCAGCTAAATAAAAATTCACCGAATCGGGCTTCGCCACACCATTGTTGAAGCCTTTCACGGTGAGCAAAAAATAGTCGGGGTCGTTGCCTGTTGCTCCACCGAATTTTTTGGCGAACTGGTCGCCATCTTTCATGCTCAACACGGCATAAGTTGAGTTGGTAACATAAAATCCTTTGGCGGGTTTTCCTGCGGCATTGCCAATCAACTTCAAGCCCGAACCGCCTTGCGCAACGGCATAATTTGCACTGTTGTAGCCGCTGCCCGTGCTTGCGCTGTACTGATTAGTGTAGCCTGCGGTGGTTTTATCGGTTTTGGAAGAAGGCGCAAAACCGCTGCTCCAATAGCCATTCCAAACGCTTGAAAACCGCGCATTGCCGTTATCGAAATAGCCATCGGTAAATACCTGCGGAGAAATAAAAGAATCGGTGGGGACTGAAAGTGTTTCAAAAGTGGAAACGGTTTGTGCGTTGATTGCGGAAGCCATTACTGCGGCAAAACAGATTGAGAAAAACTTTTTCATTTTTAAGTTTTTTGAAAGTGAAAAAATACTCTCAGACAGAATGAAGTAGAAAAACCAAATTGCCCCGGACACAAACTGATTTAACGCCTCGCTTTTCTTCCCGAAAGCTGAATGTTTGTTTGCTCAGGCAGGTCTTCTGGCTTGCCAATTCAGATTTTCCTTCCCATCTCTTTTTAAAGAAACAGTGGATTGAAGCGAATCTTGCCCGTAAAAAAAATTACAGACTTGGCTTACAGCAGCGGGAACTGCTCACGATTTACACGTGATTCCCTTTTAATTCCATCAAGAAGAAAACCATCTTCTCTTTGAAAACCATTGCGGGCGCAAATGAATGGAAAAAAAATTTTGGAACGGGGAAAAAGAATTTTTTGGAGTGGTAAAATGCAGACAGAACGCTGATTCATCGGGATTCTTATGAAGAAAGTCGAATAACTTTCCGGCACGATAGCTGATAATCTGATAAGTTTGCAACGTGAAAAACTAAATGAATCTGCTCATAAGGTTGCGCATAAACAGCCTTAAAAAGAAAAAGAATTTAAGATGCAAAATTGGAAAACTACTCTTTTTTATGTTGTAACGATTGGCGGTTTTTCAGCCTTAATGTACCGGATTATTTTGTCGGGCGCGGGTTTGGAACAAGGAAGAAATATTGCTGCGATTGCTGCGGGCGAGGAAAGTTCTTTCATTGCGGAATTGCTTGTAAATATTAAAAGTCCGTTGGCACTTTTGCTGGCGCAGCTTATCACGATTGTTCTCGTTGCGCGTTTGTTCGGGTGGATTTGCGTAAAGCTGAAACAGCCGTCCGTAATTGGCGAAATGTTTGCGGGAATTGTGTTGGGACCTTCGCTTTTCGGTTTATATTTTCCTGAATTTTTCGGTGCGTTATTTCCTGCAGAATCGCTTGGCAACATCAAATTTTTGAGCCAAATCGGATTGATACTTTTTATGTACATCATCGGCATGGAACTGGATTTGAAAGTGCTTAAAACAAAAGTTCACGAAGCGGTTGTTGTGAGCCACGCAAGCATCATTATTCCGTTTACGCTGGGCGTGGGTTTGGCGTATTTTCTGTATGTACAGTTTGCGCCTGCGAATATTCCGTTCACTTCGTTCGCTTTGTTTTCGGGCATTGCAATGAGCATTACTGCATTTCCTGTATTGGCGCGGATTGTGCAGGAAAGAGGATTGCAAAAAACGAGATTGGGAACGGTGGTAATCACCTGCGCTGCGGCTGATGATGTAACGGCATGGTGTATTCTGGCGGCTGTAATTGCCATTGTGAAAGCGGGTTCGGTGGTACACACCTTGTACATTATTCTTTTGTCGTTGGCGTACATTTTTATGATGATAAAAATTGTTCGTCCGTTTTTAAATCGCGTCAGCGAACTTTATTCCACAAAAGAACGATTAAGCAAATCAATTATCGCGCTCTTTTTTCTCACACTGATTGTATCGGCATATACCACCGAAATCATAGGTATTCACGCGCTTTTCGGTGCATTTATGGCAGGCGCAATTATGCCGGAAAACATAAGATTCCGCACACTGATTATTGAAAAAATAGAAGACGTTGCGCTGGTGCTGTTGCTCCCGTTGTTTTTTGTGTTCACGGGTTTGCGGACAGAAATCGGTTTGCTCAACGACCCCAATTTGTGGGCGATAACAGGCTTGATAATTTTGGTTGCGGTTACGGGAAAATTTGCGGGAAGCGCACTTGCCGCAAGGTTTGTAGGGCAAAACTGGAAAAGCAGTTTATCCATTGGCGCATTGATGAACACACGCGGTTTAATGGAATTGATCGTGTTGAACATCGGTTACGATTTGGGCGTTTTAAGCCCGCAATTGTTTTCCATGTTCGTGATAATGGCATTGCTCACCACGTTTATGACAGGACCGGCATTGGACATCATCAACAAAATTTTCGGAGCAGATGAAGAAGATTTGCCGCAGGAAATAAAAGCCGACAGCAAATACAAAATCCTGTTTTCGTTCGTGCAGCCCGAGTATGGAAAATCGCTGCTGAAACTTGCGAACAGCCTTACAAAAAAAATGCAGGACAACACGGTGCTTACGGCTTTGCATATTTCGCCCGTAAACGAATTGCCTAATTATGATGTGGAGCGTTACGAGAAAAAAAGTTTCGGTTTGGTAGAAAAAGAAGCTGCAACGCTTAATCAAAAAATTACTACGCTTTTCAAAGCATCATCCGATGTGGACAATGAAATTGTGAACGTAGTAAACAAAGGCGATTACGATTTGCTGTTAATCGCAGAAGGACTATCGCTTTACGAAGGCAGTTTGCTGGGCAAAATTCTGGGCTTCACTACACGTTTTATCAATCCCGAAAAACTAATCAATACCATTGCGGGAAAGGATGATATTTTTGACGGACAGGTAAAACATCTGCTCGAAAAACTGCAATCGCCTGTGGGTGTGCTGGTAGATAAAAACTTCATTAAAGCCGAAAAAATATTTATTCCGTTGTTTGATGTGTCGGATGCTTATCTGATTGCTTATGCGCAAAAACTGATTCACAACGCGGGAGCGCAGGTTGTGGTGCTGGATGCTGCGGGGCAGATAAAAAACAATGCCGAAACCAAAGAAAAAATAAGGGCGATAGAACAAACCGCGCCCAACCACATTACGCTACAGAATCAACGCGCCATTGAGAAAGAGTTTTTGCAGCAACAGGATTTAATGCTCATCAGCTTAAACAGTTGGAAAAAAATGGTTGAAAGCAAAAGCCTGTGGCTGGCTGATATTCCTTCGGCTTTGATTATTTCGGATAAGATGTAATGGTTTTCTATACATACTCAATTCTAAAATCCAATCCGGCAAACTTGCGCACCATTTCGCTAACACCGCAATATTTTTCCTGCGACAGCTTTACTGCTTTTTCCATCTTGTCTTTGTCGGTTTCGTTTTCCAAATGAATAATGTAAACCAACGCAACTTTGTGATAGTATTTTGGATGTTCTTCCGTTAGTTCTCCATCAACTTTCACAACAAAATTGCTGAAAGAAACTTTCATCTTATTTAAAAGAGATACGATGTCCATAGCCGTGCAGCCCGCCAAAGCCGATAGAATCAAGGCTTTGGGGCGCACACCCGCGCCTTCGCCTCCGCTTTCCGCAGCAGCATCCAATTTAAAAGTGTGATTGTTTTGAAGCACTTCAAAACTCATTTTCCCTGTGTGTGTAACCACTGTATTTTGTATTTCGCTCATAATTTTTCCTGATTTTTAAATACCGTTTAAAATAACACGCTCAACCAAATTTGAGCCGAATGAATATGGAATAAATGCAACAGAATCCATTGCTTTTGTAATAATAAGATTTGCTTTTTTTCCAACCGCAATACTTCCCGATTCTTTTTCAATCTGCATGGAATAAGCACCGTTAATTGTAGCCGCAGCAATGGTTTCAGCGGGCAGCATTTTCATTTGAATACAAGCTAACGACAACACAAAAGGCATATTGCCGCTTGGCGAAGAACCCGGGTTGAAATCCGTAGCTAAGGCAACAGGTAAACCTGCATCCATCATTTTGCGGGCAGGTGCGTAAGGCAGTTTTAAGAAGAAAGCAGTGGAAGGCAAAAGCACAGGAATGGTTTTGCTTTCATTCAGCAATTTAATGTGAAAATCGCTTGTGTGTTCCAAATGATCAACGGAACGCGCGCTGAACTCAACTCCGGTTTCAATTCCTCCTGTTTCGCCCAATTCGTTGGCGTGAAGTTTTGGTACTAAGCCATGCTTTACGCCTGCTTCCAAAATACGCGCGGTTTCATCTGGCGAGAAAAATCCGGCATCGCAAAACACATCAATAAAGTCTGCCAATCCTTCTGCGGCTATCACGGGCAACATATCATCAATAAGCATTTTAATGTAGCCTTCGTGATTGTTTTTAAACTCGGCAGGATAAGTGTGCGCACCCAAAAAAGTAGATTTGATGGTAAGCGGAGATTGCGATTTCAATTGCCTGATAACGCGCAGCATTTTCAATTCTCCTTCCACCGTCAAACCATAACCGCTTTTTATTTCTACTGCGCCTGTTCCCGTTTTTTTAATTTCATCCAACCGCGCCAATGCAGATTCAAGTAACTCGGTTTCACTTGCTTCATTCAACCGCTTGGCAGAATTTAAAATACCTCCGCCACGCTTTGCAATTTCTTCATAGCTCAAGCCGTTTATCTTGTCCACAAATTCGGTTTCGCGGCTTCCGGCATACACCAAATGTGTGTGCGAATCGCACCAAGCGGGCAACACAAATTTTCCTGTGGCATCAATAATTTCATCTGCATTTTCGGGAGCATCGGCATCATTGCCAAACGATTTAATAATGCCACTTTCAAGCAAAATAAAAGCATTGGAAATATTATGTGGTTGCTGCATTTCGCTGCCGCGAAGCATGATTTTATCTTGCGGTAAAATCATTTCGAGCGAACGGATATTGCGGATGAGAATTGAAGACATCGGGCAAATATAATAAGACGAATTTATCCTAAATATTTTCCCTCAATCGGCATTCTTCTTCCTATACCAAACGACTTTGGAGAAATACGCAAAACGGGCGGGGCTTGAAAACGTTTCCATTCATTCATATTCACCATGCGCAAAACGCGCTTCACCAATGCTTCGTCAAAACCTTCACTGATAATTTCATCAATGCTTTTGTGCTGCTCAATGTAGGCATTCAAAATTTTATCCAGCACATCATACTCGGGCAACGAATCACTGTCTTTTTGATTGGGGCGCAACTCTGCAGAAGGCGGTTTTGTGATAATATTTTTTGGAATGATTTCACCGTTGCGATTGATGTATTCTGCAAGCTGATACACCTGAGTTTTGTAAACATCGCCCAACACACTGATGCCGCCACACATATCGCCATACAAAGTTCCATAACCAACGGCAGCCTCACTTTTATTGGTGGTGTTTAAAAGAATGTAACCAAACTTATTGCTGAAAGCCATCAAAATAACAGCGCGCGAACGCGATTGAATATTTTCCTCCGCAACATTAAACTGTAAATCTTTGAAGTAAGGTTTCATGGTTTCTTCAAAAGCATTGTAAGCGTTTTTAATGGGAACAATTTCGTGAGG
>CAZSEG010000142.1:0-7605 GCA_964605875.1 uncultured Chitinophagaceae bacterium | reverse complement strand
CTTCAAAACTTCTTTCGCTTCCTGTGCATCATTGCACACTGCAAAATTCCTTTCTTCATCAATTACCAACCAACTATTGCAATGCTGAAACGACAACTCTAAGTCATGCGTGGAAGCAAGAATAATTTTCTGTTTATTCTTTGCTAATGATGCAAGGTATTCAAACACGATGCGCTTGTTTCTAAAGTCGAGAAAGGCAGTCGGCTCATCTAAAATCATTAAAGGTGTGTCTTGTGCCACTGCGCGTGCAATCACCGCTTTTTGCTTTTCACCATCGCTGATTTCACCGATATATTTTGAAGCAAGATGTGAAAGTTGCAGCTCCTTCATCACCTGTTCTACATGATTGAAATGTATTTCTGATAATACATTGAATGCATTGGTAAAACGCATTTTGCCCAATGCAACAAACTCGCGAACGGTCATGTACAAAATCTCTGTACGCTCCGTTCCCGCAACACTTATCAAAGCAGATTTATCGGCAATCGAAATTTGCTGAACGGCTTTTTCATTCAAGATAACACTGCCGCTTTGTACATTTATCAGTCCCGCAATTGTTTTCAGCAAGGTGCTTTTGCCAATGCCGTTGATGCCCAATACGCCAACAAAATTGCCCGCCCTAACATTTGTATGAATGTTGTGCAGCAAGGTTTTTTTGCCATAACCAACTTGTATGTTTTCTAATTGCAGCATCACACGGTTTTGGGTTGTTTGATGATGATGTAAACCACAAATGGCGCACCGAGAATAGATGTAATCACATTCACAGGAAGCGCATATTCGCTGCCCGGCATACTTGCCGCCACATTGCAAAAACCGCAAACTACCGCGCCCAAAAGCACACAGGCAAAAGTGAGCGTAACCGTGTTGGCAGTTTTAAAAATCATGCGGCACAAATGCGGCACCGCCAAACCTATAAAGGCAACCGGACCGCAAAATGCAGTAACCGTTCCTGCTAAAATTCCTGTGGCGATGATGATTGTTTGCTTTGCCCTGCGCGTGTCTATGCCCACTGTTTGCGCAAAATTTTCACCGCCCTGCAATGCCTGCAAAGGCTTCATCATTTTAATGCTTAATACAAAACCAAAGCCGCAGCCAATTGCCATCACCCACACCTGCTGTGGAGTGAGGTGTCGGAAACTTGCAAATGTCCACAACATAAATTGTTTCAGTTCATCTTTGCCTGCAAAGGTTTGTAATAATTCTACCACTGCGCTGATGGCGCTGCCCAGCATTAAACCGACAATCAAAAGCGATACACTTTGCGTGATGCGTTTTGCCACCAACAGCACTAATAAAAACACTGCCGATGAACCAACTGCTGCGGCTAATGCAACGCCCCATTCGGAATAAAAAAATCTGAAAAATATATTGCCGAGCGAAAAGAAAGAAGAACCCATCAGCAGTAATGCGACACCAAGATTTGCGCCCGCGCTCATACCCACAACATAAGGTCCGGCAACGGGATTGCGAAACAATATCTGCATCATCAAACCGCTTAATGCCAGCGCGCTGCCTGCAATCAATGCGCCAACCGCGCCCGGCAACCTGTTTTCTAAAATGATGCGCGACAGAATTTCATCCGTTCCTTTTCCCGATAGTATGGCGATTACTTCTGTGGCGGGAATTGATACCGAGCCTAAAAATAACTGCGCAATGAATGTTGCAAAAAGCAACACCGCCAACACCACAAAAAGTAAAATATGTCTGGATGAAAACACTATTGCAATTGCTTGTAATAAACCGCCTGATAATTTGGAAATAATTCGGGGTGAAAGATGCTGATTAAATCTTTGAGAACAAGATGCGGTTGTGCCACACCGCTTTCCCAAAAATCATTACCGCCTGTTGCCGTTTGCCGCAGGTTGTTGTTGTAGATTTTCTTTTGCTTAAATACCTCGAAATTTTCAAATCGCTTGCCCTGTGCCGAAATATCTTTTAATGAATTTGCTTCATTCGGATTTAATAAAAAATCTGCCTTCGCAGCTTTGGCATACACCGCTTCATAATCTAAATTTAGCACGCGCTGCGAAGTATTGCTGCGCCAGATAAAATCACCTCCGGCATCGGTAATAAAGTTTGAAAAATAACTGTCGCCACTCGGCATGTACCACGCATCATTCCAGGGCAGGTTGCAGAACACCGTTGGTTTTTTTTTAGCATTGGCGGCAAGCATTTTCAGCGAATTATATTCCGCTTCTGCAACACTCAAAATACTGTCTGCTTTATCATCTAAGTTGTATAAAGCTGCTATCACTTTCAGCCACTCGGCTCGCGCCAGCGGTTCGCGCTCGTTGTAATCGTTTATCAGCATCACGCTCAAGCCAAGCGATTTCAACTTTGGAATGCTGCTGTTGCCTTCATTAAAACTATATGCCAAAACCACCGATGGCTGCATCGAAAAAATCTGCTCGTTGTTCATGCCGGCTTCGTTGCCCACCACTTTTATTTCGCCTGATGAAATTTTATTCAATACATTTTTATTGAACACTCTTTTGCCGTCCACCACACCCGAAATTGAATCGGTGATGCCGAGAATTTCCAGCAAACCAACGTGCGTGGTAGAAAGGCAAATATTTTTTTGAACGGGCGTAAGCACCGCAACTGCATTGGGAAAATCGGCAGGTTTTCCTTTGCCTTTCGGATAGATGGCGTAGTCTTCAATTGCTTTGGTGGTGTCGTAGGCATCGCGCAGGTGAATTACTTTGAAACCATTGAAGTATTCAATCCAAAAACCTTTGGCGTGTTTCGGATAATGGGTTTTTACGGGATGGCAATGACGTTGCTTTAACGCGCTTTGATTATCGCAGTTTGTAAAAAAGAAAAAAGAAAAAAGAAAAAGGAGAATAGTAAAACGAGAAATGAAAAAAGAAAAAGGGAGGTATTTGCTCCTTAAAAATGAAATATAAAAGTTGATGTTGCTCACGCCCCAAAAGTATTTATTTGTGTTGTTTGAAGCAGATTTTCCGGTTTAATCATTCAGAACAAAAACTATATTCGATTACTGATTCAAATTTTTTCATGCGACACATCTGCATTTCATTCTGTATTCTTCTTTTCACCCACATAGTTTTTTCGCAAGGCAACAGGCTTGTAATCACATCTTCTATTCCTACCGAATTAACGGTGTGCGGAGAGCAGAAGATTTTTACCATACAGGCTTACAACCCTTCGCCCAACTTGCTTACCAACGTGTCGCTTGCGGTAAATATGCCTTCGGGAATGTTGTATGCGGCAGGCAGCATTTCGGGCGCAACGGAGCAAAACATCAGCGACTTAAGCAACCCTGTTTTTTCTGTTACGGACATTGCCACACTCACCAACCGCAGCATCACTTTTGCCGCAAGCGCGGGATGCGATGTGATGGCTTACATGGCTGCGGGTTTTCCTGCAAGAAATATTTCGAGAATAAATTACACTGCCAACGGCTTCAATACTTTTGATGGCGACACTTCGTTCACCTACATTATCAAGC
Organism: uncultured Chitinophagaceae bacterium; assembly: GCA_964605875.1. Lineage (GTDB taxonomy): Bacteria > Bacteroidota > Bacteroidia > Chitinophagales > LD1 > UBA7692. The sequence goes on along the minus strand of CAZSEG010000142.1, from coordinate 4,130 downwards.
AGCCGAATGTTTCTATCACATCCGTTACCAATCAAAGTTATTCGGGCAATGTGGGCGACACCTACACGCGCTGCATCACTATTACCAACGGAGGTTTGGGCGCGCTTTCGCAATTTATTTTTACCGACCAACACGGCAACGGTATTCAAATTAACGGCATTGATAAAGGCGCAAGAGTTACGCAGGGAAACACTGAAATTGTAACGCTTGGCGGGGCGGATTTTGCAGGCATCGGCAATGGAAATACTTTGTTTGAATCGGGCGAAAGCATTGTGATTTGCGAGAATATTACGGTGGTAAATTGTGTGTCTGTTGCTACTGCTTACAATGCCGGTTGGGGTTGTAATAATCAGGTTTGCCAATCTTCAAGTTCGAGCGCGAATGTGGTGTTTCCGAACCTCACGCCCAATTTGGTTGTAACGCACACATCATCACAAAGCGCGTGTTACGGCATGAATCAGCCCAACCAGCAGAAGCTTGCCATCCGCAACACAGGGCTTGGTCAGGCAACTAATGTTTCGCTCAATATTTTTCAATCAACAGGAACAACTTTTGTGGCGGGCATGGCTTCGTCAATGGATGCCAACAGCTTCACTTACCGCATCAACAATGGCGCGACTATTCCCGTTTCAGTAACGGTGAATGGATTAAGTTCAAACTACTCCTGTCTCGGAGGTCAGCGAACAGGAAATATCACGGTTGCGTTGCCGCCAATCAATGCAGGCGATTCCATCATTTTGCTTTGGAATACCCGCTCTTGCTGCCACGATTATTGCAATGGCGCAAGCCTTCACGCAGGCACAAACAACGGCTGGAGCTACGAAGGAAGCTACAGCAATGTGTGCCAGAATAATTACATCATTCCCCGAACTTATGCGCGTGGCTATTCGCAGCTTTATGCCGACCTCACCAACAACTATTCGCCTGCAACCATCGCCAACGGTCAAACGCTTCCGTTCAGTATTCTTTTCACGAATGATGTGAACGGCTACACAAGTCTTGCCACGCGCCAATGGCGTTTTGTGGTAACGCTTCCGAATTGCGTGAGCTATGCAGGCAACGCGCGGATTGTTGCCTACAACGGCACTTCGGTTTGGAATCCCGCTTCGGTAACGCCTTCGGGAAATACGCTTACGATAACTTTTACAGGCAATGCGCCTTTTAACCGCACCAATGGCGATTTGCGTTTTGATTTAACCGCCAATTGTGCAAGCTGCGGTGGCACGGGAGGTGTAGGCAATGTGCGCGTGGAATCTTATTTCGTCAGCGACCCAAGTTGTAATTGTCTTCACGCGGTGTCGTGCATCAATCAGCCGCTCACGGTTGTTTGCCCAACCACCTGCGCAGGCATGAATGTTTCGGGTTTTTCAATGGAAAGAACGAACTACGGTTTGCGCGATGATGATAACAATGGCGTTCCCGAAGCAGGCGCGGTTTCACTGAATTTAATCCGCAAAGACAGGGCAATGTTTGGCGACACGCTCACCGCGCATTTCAGCGGAACGGTAAGCGGAAATTATCAATACTTATTTGCGCAATCGGCAATCACCAACGGCAATAACTACCTCACATTTATTGATGGTGTTTTGACCATTACAAGAGGCGGCACAACTTACACCTGCGCATCGCCCGCGCCAACCGTTACCAATGCGGGAACTACACGCACTTTTCGATTTAATCTCAGTGTCGCAGGCTTGATTGCTTCGGGTTGTGTGCCTGCGGGCTTTACTTTTCAAACGGGTGATGTGGTGAATTTCAAACCGCGTTACAGGGTTTCGCGCAACACGGGAGGCGAAATTCTTTTATGCCGGGTAACGAATGAATTTTACGCAAGTGATATTGCCAATCCAACGCTTCCCGCCAACAAATTTTTCTGCAATAATTATGACGGTTCATTTTCTATCATCGGTTATTACTACACGAATTGGGGACCGAACAGCTATGTTATTTCTTCATGCAATAATGTTACGCTTTCGCAGAATTATTATTTGAGTGTGGGACCTTGCTGTCAGCAATATGCGGGCGGCAATTTATTTCCTTACGAACACCGTGTTTGGGCATGGGCGCAAATGCTGCGCGTAGTTCCGCCAACGGGCTACACTTTTGTTTCTGCGCGATTCAATCACATCCGCACGGCAGGCACACAGGCAAGTGCAACAACTGCGTGGCAGGCATTAACGCCTGCAAACAATTCACCCGACACTTTCGAGTTTGCGGTGCAGCAATATTTCTCGCAGTTTGGCGGTGCATTTCAGGAAAGCGATGATGGTTTTTACGGCACGTTGGAAGTAACGCTAACGCCATCTTGCAGGGTTGTTCCCAATGTGGCATCCAATGTAGTTTACGATTGGTTTTTTGGTGAAAGCACGAACCTTGCCGGAAGCAACACCGCAAACAGCAGCTCTACAACAACCAACGATTACATCACCTATCAGGGAGCGGATTTGTTTGTGCAATCACAGCTTCCATCTGTTTTGGCGCAAGACAATACAGCCGCTTGGGATGTTTCGCTTTCCAACACAACTGCTTACGCTGCGCACAATGTTTTTGTTGCTGCTCCGCAGATTTCGGGCGTAACGGTTGTGGAAGTTTTTGATGTTACCAATAATGTTGTTGTTGCGCCAACCAATGGAATTTATCAATTAGGTTCATTGGCGGGAAATGCCGTGCGCAATCTGCGCATCAAAGCAAGCTACACTTCGTGTTCGCCCGATTCCGTAATACTTCATGCAGGCTGGAATTGCGGAAATTATCCTGCAGACCTTGCAAGTTATCCGTGCAATACCGACAAAATACGCCTCACGCTTTCACCACAAATTCCTACGCTGATTGCCAATATCACAAGCCCTTCGGGAACGGTGGATCTGTGCGACAGCGCAACCTACATTGTTGAAGGCGTGAACATACAATTAGGCACGGCATACAATTTAAAATTGCGCGTGATTTTGCCACCGGGCGTTATCATCACTCCGGGAAGTTCTGCGCTAAGTTATCCGAACAATGCCGCCTACACGGCTCTCGCAAATCCGGATTTTATTTCCGGCACAACTTACGAATGGGATTTATCTGCATTGAATACAACTCTTGGAACGGACGGCTTGAAAGGAATTTTACAAACTGCTTTAAACAGCGTAAAAGTGCGATTCCGTGTGCGCACCGATTGCGATTATACATCGGGCAGTTTGATTGGTTTTAACTTTAATGGCAGAAGCGCCTGCGGACTTTACACCGGGCAGGAAGTTTCGCTTTCATCGCAGCTTGCCGTAACCGGAGCGGACAAACCTTACGATGCGGAAATTTCGCTTGGCAGCACTTACATTTCTCCGTGTTTAAACTCAACGCCAATAACTGTTACCGTAAAAAATAACGGACCAAATTCAACCTCTGCGCTCGATTCGGTAGTGGTGATTTTGCCTCGTCATTCCACATACATAAACGGAAGTTTTTCGGGTATTCATAATGCACCGGCTGCAAATGCGTTCAACCAATATGTGCTGAATAATTTGCAACATATTTCATGGCAATTGCCGGCAGATGTGGTTGCGGGTGACAGTATTCAGTTTTCGGTTTTGTTTGATGTGGTTGCAGACAGCTTGCTTTGTGGCATTGAAAATATTGAAGCCTACACCGTGAGCGCGAAAAATCTTTTGTGTATCCAGAACAATCAAAGTTGCGGAATCAAGGTAAGAACGGGCGATACCATTCTGCCGATTTATGTTTACAAAGCAAGCCTTGAATTGACTGCTTTAAATGCAATTGCTTATCCTGCGGGAAATAATGCAGAGCATCTGCAAGTGAACGGAGGCCTCTACAACTTTGGCGAAACCATTACACAGGGCAAAGGATTGGTAATAAAATATTACCGCGATGCAGATGCGAATAATGTGTTTTCAGGAAGCGATATTTTGCTGCATACGGACACGATTTTTGATGAAGTAACATCCGCTTCTGCTTTCAATTTCAATGCTTCGTTTGATGTAAATGCAGGCAACGGTTGCAATTTGATTGCATTGATTGAAACCGCCACCAATCCTTGCGTTTGCAGCGCAACGGAATTTTTTACAAACAATATTCCATACATCAATGCGGGCAATGACAGTGCGTTTTGTTCCGGTGGAATTATTCCGATT
>CAZSEG010000141.1:4081-7705 GCA_964605875.1 uncultured Chitinophagaceae bacterium | reverse complement strand
ACCAATATTCCGACTACCGCTAAGTTCTTGGATGATATTAAGCGAATGGGCTTCTACTACTCATTCAAAGGCGGATTGAGCTTTAACCTTGGTGACGTGTTGGTTCCTGAAGAGAAAGTCAAATACATCGCACAGGCACAAGTGAAAATTGACGAGTTGACGGAGAGCTACCAAATGGGATTCATTACCGATAAGGAGCGTTTCAACCAAGTGGTGGATATATGGACTTTAACCGATACTCAACTGACGAACAAAGTGATGAGCAACATCACCAAAGACCGTCAGGGATTCAACTCTATCTTTATGATGTTGGATTCAGGAGCGAGGGGTTCTAAACAACAAATCAAACAGCTTTCGGGTATGAGGGGCTTGATGGCAAAACCGCGTAAAGCAGGTTCATCGGGTTCAGAGGTTATCGAGAACCCGATTCTTGCAAACTTTAAAGAAGGTTTGTCGGTATTGGAGTATTTCGTATCAACCCACGGTGCGCGTAAAGGTCTTTCGGATACGGCTTTGAAAACTGCCGATGCGGGTTACCTTACAAGAAGATTGGTGGACGTATCGCAAGATGTGGTTATCACCGAAACAGACTGCGGCACATTGCGCGGTATTGCACAAAGCGCAATCAAAAACGGTGATGAGATTGTAGAATCTCTGAGCGATAGAATTTTGGGTCGTTCTTCATTAAATGATGTTACACATCCCGAAACGGATGAACTGATTATTGCAGCAGGCGAAAATATCACAGAAGTATTGGCAAAAGCTGTGGAGGCTTCGGGCATTGAAACTGTGGAAATCCGCTCGGTACTTACCTGCGAATCGCGCAAAGGTGTTTGTGTAAAATGCTACGGCAGAAACCTTGCTACCAACCGCACAGCCGAAGAAGGCGATGCAGTGGGTATCATTGCTGCACAGTCAATCGGTGAGCCGGGTACACAGCTTACATTGCGTACCTTCCACGTGGGTGGTATTGCAAGCGTAGGCACAACTGAATCTCAGTTGGTGGCTAAGTTTGACGGTATTCTTCAATTGGATGGTGTGCGTGCAATCGCTACCGCTGATGAGAATGGCGAAAAGCAAAACGTGGTAATCGGTCGTACCGGTGAAATGAGAATTGTGAAACCCGACAGCGACAAAGTGTTGCTGACTGCGCACATTCCTTACGGCTCATTCATTTTTGCACAAGACGGCAAAAAAATCAGCAAAGGCGATGTGATTTGCAAATGGGATCCGTACAACAACGTTATCGTATCGGAGGTTAGCGGTAAAGTTCGCTTTGAGAACATTATCGAGAACATCACTTTCCGTGAGGAAATGGATGAACAAACCGGACACAAAGAGAAAGTTGTTATCGAGTCGAAAGATAAAACCAAAGCTCCAACATTAGTTGTTGAAAGTGGTAAAGAGTGGAAGAATTACAGTTTGCCTGTGGGTGCGCACATCTCAATTAACAATGGCGATTCATTAAAACCGGGTCAAATCATTGCGAAGATTCCGCGTGTGATGGGCAAAGTGAAAGACATCACGGGTGGTTTGCCGCGCGTAACCGAGTTATTTGAGGCGCGTAACCCAAGCAACCCTGCGGCAGTTGCAGAGATTGACGGTGTTGTACGTTTCGGAGGCATCAAACGCGGTAACCGCGAGGTGATTGTTGAAAGCCGCGAAGGAGAAATTGCAAAATATCTTGTGCCGCTTTCTAAACAGATTTTGGTGCAGGAACAGGACTTTGTTCGCGCAGGAACAGCACTTTCTGACGGAGCTATCACGCCATCCGATATTCTCAACATCAAAGGACCTTTTGCTGTGCAGGAGTATTTGGTGAATGAGATTCAGGAGGTATATCGTTTGCAGGGTATCAAAATCAACGATAAGCACGTTGAGGTAATCGTTCGTCAAATGATGAGCAAAATGATTATCGAAGACCCGGGCGATACAAGATTGCTGGAAGGCGACAGCGTTCAGAAATTTGAATTGCTGAATGTGAACGATGAAATGTTCGATAAGAAAGTAATTACCGAAGCAGGCGATTCGCAAAACCTGAAAGCGGGACAGATAGTTACGCTTCGCAAAATCCGCGAGGAGAACTCTATCCTGAAACGTACGGATAAAGCATTGGTTGAGTTCCGCGAAGCGATTCCGGCAACGGCTTACCCAAGATTGCAGGGTATCACCCGCGCATCTTTGAGTACAGGCTCATGGATTTCTGCGGCTTCGTTCCAGGAAACAACAAAAGTGTTGAGTACATCTTCTATCGCTGCCCGTGAGGACTATTTAGAAGGTTTGAAAGAGAATGTTATTGTTGGTCACCGCATCCCTGCTGGTACAGGCTTGCGCAGGTTTGAAAATCTCTTTATCGCTGCAAAAGACGAAATGGAGAGAGTAGAGAAGAAAGCCGTTCAGCAGGAAAGCGGAGTGGAACTGATAGGATAATAATTTCAACAAATACATTTACAAAGGCTGTTTCGGAAGAAGCAGCCTTTTTTTGTTGGAAGGGTGGCTGTTCTCCTAACTTAATGACGGGGGAGTGATGACACTAACTTTCAAACGAAGAACTTAACCTCGTCTGATGCCAACCCTTATTAGCGACCACTATTCTTTAATTGTCCAAACAGCACCGTTTTTTGTCGTCAGTTTTTCTAAATGTCCTTTTGTTACAAGTTCATTTAGTTGCTTTTCGCTTTCTGCTCTTGGTGTTCCCGAAAGTTCAGAAAATTCTTTTGCTGTCAGAGAATGATATTTTGAAAAAAGTGTTTCCCAGTTTTTACTGTATTCACTTTTGGTTGCTGTCGGGTAAAGTTTCAAAACGGAAGTTTCATAAAAAGCATAAGGCTTTGAACCATACACAATTTCTTTATTGCCCGAATCGTCTAAAAAGAAAATAGTAGGGAAGCCCCTTACGCCATAAGATTTTGCCAACTTTAAATCATCCCCAAAAAGTGTTTTTGTTTTGCCGTCAAAATCAGTTTTTAATTGTTCTACATTTAAGCCGACTTTTTTAGCTGCTGTTTCTAAATGTTCCCACTTTGCAATGTTCTTTTTTTGCAAGAAAACAATTTCGTCTTTCATTTCTGTTTCTTTATTTTGAACTGTCAAGAAGTCCTTGACAACTGCTTTTTGAGTTGTCGCAAATTTTGCGACAACCACTTTTAGTCAATCAATTCTTTAATCGCATTTAATATTCCTGCACTTTCTTCGTTCAAGACTTTCATTTCTTCTAAAATTGTTTGTGGTTGGCGTAGGGTGGTTTCTTCCTTTTTATTAGGGTTTTTGGCACTTAGGTCAAAGGTAGTTTGTTTACATCAATGCTCCAAGAGTTTTCACTGCTGGCAGTCCCTTCGGCTCTGCTCAGGGCAAGTTTTGGCATTGCCCAAACTGTACATTGATATTCTTTGACAATAATTGGCGTATAGGTTTTGCCTGTTAGTTCGGCTGCTGTGGCACGGTCTTTTTCCAAGTCGTCCAGATATTTGAGGAACAAAATCCAAGAGGTTTGTTCGAACATTGTCCAATTATTCTATAATTTTTGTCCACCAATAAAGATATAAAAGTTGAAAAGATGTTCAATCTTCTGTCATCCGAAATTTATATACCTCTTGAGAACGGCAGGGGTGTGTTTGTATTTGA
>CAZSEG010000141.1:0-4071 GCA_964605875.1 uncultured Chitinophagaceae bacterium | reverse complement strand
TATCAATTTAGCCCGTTAGTAATCATCCATAAACAAAAAAGCAACTCCTGTTTCATCAAGAATTGCTTTTCTTATTTTAGAAATGTAACTGACTTGGATTACTTCAAATTTGGCTCTTTTGAAACAAACATAAATGTCAATCCGACAGTTAAGAGGAAAATTGCAAGCAATGTAGGTATTGCCAAGCCTGTTTGCAGGTAAGTTTGATATTTAGCGGGGTCGTTATACTCCAGAAAGTTTGAAGAATTTGCCCACAAAAAAGCCAACCAAATACTCAAAAAAGTTCCTGTAACTGTAAATATTCCACCTATGATTTTTGACATTGTGTTTTGTTTTATCCCTGCAAACATATCTGCTTCACATCAAATTCGCAAATTGATTTTCAACATATACCGGATTAAATGTTTTTCGATATTTTAATGCACATTCATTCCCCTGTTTCTCATTGAAGTTTTAACTCTGCATAATTTACATACTTTCACACGCTTCAAAACAACTTAGATTAGCAGCGTAACAGAATTTAGATGAACCAACCTTTTTCTTTTATCCATCCGCAAGCCGAACTTGCCGACAACGTTGTGGTGGAGCCGTTTGTAACTATTTCCAAAGATGTTGTAATTGGCGAAGGCACGTGGATAGGCTCTCACGTAACGATTATGGAGGGCGCGCGAATCGGTAAAAACTGCAAGATATTTCCCGGTGCAGTTATTTCGGCAGTGCCGCAGGATTTAAAATTTAAAGGCGAAAAAAGCGAAGTGCATATTGGCGACAATGTGGTGATTCGTGAATTTGTTACCATCAATCGTGGCACGGAAGCAACGCACAAAACAACTATCGGCAGCAATACTTTATTGATGGCTTATGTGCACATTGCGCACGATTGTGTGGTAGGCAACAACTGCGTATTGGCAAACAACGTAAACCTTGCCGGACACGTTGAAATTGCCGACTATTCCATTCTTGGCGGCAATGTTTCTATTCAGCAGTTTGTGAAAATCGGAAGGCACAGTATTCTTTCGGGCGGAACATTGGTAAACAAAGATATTCCGCCTTATGTACGCGCTGCAAGGCATCCGACCTGCTATGCCGGAGTTAATTCTATCGGTTTAAGAAGAAGAGGTTTTTCAACCGAAACGGTGAATCATATTTTAGATATTTACAGGATACTTTTTGTGCGCGGATTTAACACTACCAACGCTTTGAAGATTATTGAAGCAGAAATAAAAGCAAGCGCGGAAAAGGATGAAATAGTTGCTTTTGTGCGCGATAGTGTGCGTGGAATTATGAAAGGTTTCAGCAGCGCAAACAATGACGATTAAGTTAGAAAATGCAGGTAAAAGATTTGAAAGTCAATGGATTTTCAAAGGCATTACGCACGAATTTTCTGTTGGTAAAACCTACGCAATTACAGGACACAACGGCAGCGGAAAATCCACTTTGCTGAAAGTGATTTCGGGAATGTTTACGCCAAACGAAGGAAGTGTTTTTTACTTTATGAATGGTGAAAAACAAACACCCGAAACAGCATTGTTGCACACAGCTTTTTGCGCGCCATATCTTGAATTGCCCGAAGAATTAACCGTAGGTGAATTGTTGAATTTTCACGCAGCACAAAGAGAATTGGAAGTTCCGCTTAAAACAATTTTGAATGAAATTCGGATTGGCGAAACGAAGCAAATACGCACACTTTCATCGGGCATGAAACAAAGGCTGAAACTTGCATTGGCTGTTTTCACAAAAGCCGAAGCTGTTTTTTTAGATGAGCCTACAAGCAACTTTGATGCGCATTGGGAAGCTTGGTATAAGCAAGTTTTACAACACATTTATGGCAAGCGATTGCTGATTATTTCTTCCAACCATTCTTATGAATACAAAGACTTTGCCACAGAGGAGATTAACATGAGTGGTTATGCTGCTCGCTAAACACTTCTGCAAAAAGTATTATTTTAATTAGCTTACTTTCACCGAAAATATTTCGATGTATAAATTTCTTCTTTCTGCCTGTGTATTTGCATTGGCAATTTGCAACAATGTAAACGCGCAATCAAAACTTTCAATTTGTGCGGGTGTTGATGGCGAAGGCAATTGCTATCTCACCAATTCAAAGTATATCACATCACCCGAAAAGGAAGATGGTTTATTCTTCATGATGGTGAGCAATCGGCAGGGCTTGAATACTTCCGCTATTGATTTTAAGGTTTATAACGTAAACAAATCAGGGGAAGAAACGCTTGCCAAAAGCATGCGTCAGGAAGTAGGTGCCGATTGGGTTTTTGCATGGAAATCAGAATTATTTGCTTCTCCCGGAAAATACAATGTGGTGATATTTGATAACAATGGAAACCAATTGGACAAGAAGTTGTTTGAACTAATCAAATTTCAATAAACTTTTGTTGTAGCTTACAATGATTACTGCTGCTCAATTACAAAATTCAATTACTTATCCCGAATACATTGAACTCACCAAAAGTATCATCGGCAATGCAACTCCTCCCGCGCCCTACGATGACGAAAAGATGCTGCAATACACCAAAGCAAACCTTGAACGTATGCAGCGCGTGAGCAGCAATATTTCAATGGATCAAAAGCTGTATAATCTTTTAAATTCCGTTACCGATAAATGGATTTGGGTAATTATTACCGAGCCTTGGTGTGGCGATGCCTCGCAGATTGTTCCGGCTTTGTGTGCCTTTGCTGAGGTGAATGAAAATATTGAAACCAAGCTGATTTTACGCGATTCTAACCTTGACTTAATTGATGCTTATCTTACGAACGGAGGCAGAAGTATTCCTAAATTGATTTGCGTTAATGCCGGAACATTAGAGGAGATTGGCGTTTGGGGACCGCGCCCGCAGGAAATTCAAGTGATGGTTGATAAATTCAAATCAGATACCGCAACTTCTTTTGGACAAAAAGTGCGACAAATTCACCAGTGGTATGACGATAACAAATCTGCCGCGCTGCAAGAAGAATTTATAGCATTGCTTCAGGATTGGAAAACTAAAAATTAAGAGGCTGTTAATTTCTTAAAGCATGAAAAATATTGCAGTGGTAACAGGCGGCAGCGCAGCCGAAAGAGGAATTTCTTTAAAAAGCGCAGATGTTGTTTGCAAGTATCTTGATAAAGAAAAATATCGCCCGTTTAAGGTAGTGCTGAATGAAAAAGAATGGGTTGTTGAGGAGAACGGAAACACCATTGCCACCATTGATAAAAACGATTTTACCTGTGTGGTAAAAGGCGAGCCGGTTGTGTTTGATAAAGTATTTGTTGCATTGCATGGCACACCTGCCGAAGACGGCAAACTGCAAGGTTATTTAGACCTTTTGAACATTCCTTACAATTGTTGCGGAGTGTTGCAGGCTGCTTTGACTTTCGATAAAAATCGCTGCAAAGAATATTTAAGTAACTATGGTGTAAAAACGGCTAAGGCAAAGTTGTTCCGCATTTCAGAATATAAAAATGCACCTGTTGAAGTTGAATTTTCTTATCCTGTTTTTGTGAAGCCAAACAAGAACGGAAGCAGCTATGGCGCAGCAAAAATTGATGAGGCTAAAGATCTTGCAGCAGCAATTGACAATGCTTTTAAATATGATGATGAAGTGATTGTAGAAGAATACATCAAAGGAACAGAAGTTACCTGCGGTGTAATTACGATTGACGGAAAAATAACCGCTTTGCCGCTCACAGAAATCCGCAGCAAAAATTCCTTCTTCGATTTTAATGCAAAATATGAAGGCGGCAGTTTGGAAATTACTCCGGCAGAAATTGATGCGAACTTGTTTGCGCAGATACAGGCAACATCTGTATTGATTTACAAAACGCTTGATTTTAAAGGCATGAGCCGCATAGATTATATCATTCGCGATGGCGAATATTTTATGCTGGAAGTGAACAGCATTCCCGGCTTATCCGAAGAAAGCCTTATACCTCAACAAGCCCGCGCTCACGGCATTTCGCTTACTGAATTGTTCAGCATTTCTTTAGCTTAACGTGAAATCGGAAACAACATTTTTGAAACCACATAGAAACATAGTTGATTGCGATAAAAAGGGCAAGCTATGTCCAAAACT
>CAZSEG010000140.1:0-8043 GCA_964605875.1 uncultured Chitinophagaceae bacterium | reverse complement strand
AATTGAACTTTCGCTCAATTCAAGCCCGCACTTGCGCCAAGCCTCGAAACGTTAGCAGTAATTTTAGACAGACCTTGAAAATCCTAAATATCATATTGACATTTTTACTTTTTACAAGTGCTTTTGGGCAAGTGCTTCCAAGAAAGGATGGTTGCATTGAAATTAAAAAAGTGAATCATTATTTTTTACATAATAAAAACGGGGAGCAAACCAAAAAAATAAGTAATACAGCCAATAGACCTTACTTACTATTATACCTTGATACATTGGGTAATGTAATTGAGAAAGTCGGTTTTGGCAAACACCACAATACGGATTTAAGGCTTCTTAACTTTGTAGAACAGAACGAATTTGAAAACGGTAGACTTACAAACACAATTAAGTATAATACTGACTACGAAAAGAATATTAGTGCAGATTACAAAACAAAATACACTTACAACAATAGGAATCAGTTAATTCAGGAAAAAGAAGTGTATTATAAGAACGACAGTTTGTTTATGCAGTTTGACTATGAATACGACTCTATTGGTAACAAGACAAAAACTATTTTTAATCCTACATACTATTACCAAAGAACTTTCGACAATAAATCTAAAATACTTTCAATACAGCAAATTTATGACAACAAACTGCGTTGGGAATGGACTTATACATATACCGACACAACGAGAATAGGAGAATTTAGAACTTATTACAATGACGGCAAAGACTACACAAAAAAAGAGGTTAGGAAATATCTAAATGGAAAGCTAATCGAAGTTGAAGAAAAATACACAAGTCAAGAAGGACTTTCAAGTAAAACTGTTTTGCATTATGACAAATTGGGGCTAATAATTAAAATTGACTTTTATGAAGCGTATTCAAACAATATGACTTACAAACTGAAAAGTTTTACAGAAATCAAAACTAAATTTTGCAGACAACTGACACCAGAAATAATTGAAAAGATTAACGACACAATTTATGACGAATAGAAAAACTACTGCTAACATCGGTTTGGCAATATGGCGGCTGAAGTGCTTCTATGAAAAATTTGTGCATAGTTCAACAGCAGTAATTCTATCGAACTTTTGTGCTAAAAATCCGCCACATCGCCAAGCCGAAAAACGTTAGCGGCAAGGCTTGGACAATCCACAGACACCACGATAAAAATGATAGTTAGTATAAATTGTAGGACAATACATCACGCAAAAAATGGACATAGTAAAACATAACAAATCAGCTTGGGACAATTACGTTGACAAGAAAGACCGTTGGACAATTCCTGTTTCCGAACAAGAAATTGAAAATGCAAAAAAAGGAAATTGGAATATCGTTTTGACACCGAAAAAACCGGTTCCTCATAATTGGTTTCCCGACCTGAAAGGTTTAAAAATTTTAGGACTTGCTTCAGGTGGTGGGCAACAATGTCCTATTTTGGCAACTTTGGGAGCAGACGTTACAGTTTTTGACAATTCCGAAAAGCAGTTACAACAAGACAAAACTTTAAGCGACACATTTGACCTTGACATAAAAACAATTCAAGGAGATATGAAAGACCTTTCAGTGTTTTCAGACAATTCGTTTGACTTGATTTTTAATCCTTGCTCAATAGTTTTTGTAGACAATGTTTTACCAGTTTGGAAAGAATGTTTCCGAGTTTTGAAACCAAACGGAGTTTTAATGACAGGTTTAATCAATCCAATTTCATTTCAACTTGACGAAGAAAGTTTGAAACTAATTTACAAGCAACCATTTTCAGACCTGCACTCATTGCCGACAGAAAAATTCGAAGAGTTGAAAAATAACAATGAAGCTTTGGTATTTGGGCATAGTTTGACAGACCAAATTAGCGGACAATTAGACGCTGGCTTTAACTTGACAAATATGTATGAAGACAATTGGGGCGGAGAAAATAAAATAGATGAATTTTTTCCTGCATTCATTGCGACAAGAGCTATAAAACGACTACAATGACAGACAACCCAAAATTGTAATTATATGAAAAAGGTGCATTTCCTGTTAATTTCAATTGCCATAGCATTTGGGGCACAAAATTTACAAGGTCAGGATTCGAGGAATAATGATGTGCAAAAATCAACTTCAGTAGAAGTAATTATTCCGACAGAAACAAAAGATAGCTCCGTAAATGCATTGAGGATTTATCCTAAAGAAATTTCCGAAGCCATTTTTTCAAGGACTAAGGACTTTCCGAATAATACACAACTTTCCATCGCTATAATCCAAAACGGTAAGGTAAATTACTACGGAATTATAAAAACAAACGATACTATAAAATCAATAGAAAATCAAAAAAGCATTTTTGAGATTGGTTCTATTACAAAAGTCTTTACATCAACTGTTTTGGCTTCACTTGTAGAAGATAAAAAAATAAATCTTGCCGATGATATCAACAAATATTTTCCATCATTTAATTTTAAAAATAACATTAAACTGAGCTTCAAGAGTCTGTCTAATCATACTTCGGGTTTGCCTCGTTTACCCGATAATTTTAATTTATCTGATATGGATAACCCCTATAAACATTATGGGAAGAACGAAATTGAAACATACCTTCAAAAGAATTTAAAATTAGACAACGAACCTTCAAAGGTTTATGCTTATTCAAATTTAGGAGCAGGGCTTTTAGGCTACACATTGGGAGTATCTCAAAAAACAAGTTTTCAGAGCTTATTGCAAAAAAGGATTTTCGACAAATACGGTATGATAAATTCGTTTACGAGTTCTCAAAACCTAAATAACAAGCTGGTAAAGGGACAAAATCCCAATGGAGAAATCGCAAGTAATTGGGACTTTGATGTTTTGTTTGGAGCTGGTGGAATTTTATCAACGACAGAGGATTTAGCAAAATTTGCAACTGCACAATTCAACGCTAAAAACAAAGAATTAGCATTGACAAGAACACCAACGTTTGACATCAACGAAAGTATAAAAATAGGTTTAGGTTGGAATCTCTTAAAATCAGAAAGCGGGAAAAATTTAATTGGGCATAACGGAAATACCGGAGGATATTCTTCTTCAATAACAATAAATGTAGATGACAAAACAGCCAGTATCATTTTATCAAATCTTTCTGCCTTTCATTCTCAAATGGAGAACATTCAAAAATTAAGTTTTGAATTGATTGGGCAAAGCTTAAAATAATAAATACAGTGAAGACTATGGACAGTAGCCCAGCCGCTAACATCGGTTTTGCGTCAGGCGGGGTGATGTGCTTCTATTGACAATGCAGATAAACTTATTCTTGGAACATTCCCGACAAAAAAAGACAATCGGGATTTTGAATTTTTCTATCCAAATAAAAATAACAAGTTTTGGAAAGTTCTAGCTCGTATTGCTGATAGAAAACTGACAGACTTTGAAAACAATGATGCAGGCAAACTTTTGGCAATCAAAGAACGAAAGCAAATACTTGACAAATTAAAACTTGCAATCACAGACATTGGTGCAAAAGTGCTTAGGCAAAATAATAGCTCATTAGACAGTAATTTATTCCCAATAACGAGCGGGAAAATATTTACTGATGTGATTTTTGACAGCGTTATTTCTGCATATAAATCAGGTTTTATTACGTTTCTTCCTGAATATTATGCGACAGACGAAGTTGCAAACAGAGTGAAAGAAATTGAGAGAGCAAGTGAAACAACAATCTAACAAGTTAACGGCAGTAATGAAAAATATTTTAATCGTTTGTTCGGCAATCGTATTGCTTTCTTCTTGTGGCTCAGAACCACAAAATAAACATTTGACGTATCAAAACATTGTAATCCTTTCTGATTTATCAAGTCGCATAGACAACAAACTGCCAAAGGATACAGATGAAATTCACAAGATTGTTCAGTATTTCAAGAATGAATGCGTTAAGCCCGGAGAAAAAATTGGCGACAAATCTTCAATTTGCTTTTCTTCATTTTCCGACAAGGCTATTGCAACTATTGACATTGATAAAGTCAAGAATTTAGGCGAAAAACAACAATTCATCAATTCAACAGGCAAATATCAAAACAATGGTTTGACTTATCAAATTGATGACTTTGAGCAGAAAGTAAAAAGTGCGTATGCAAACATTAGAAACAAGGGGTTGGACTTAATTAGTATCTTAATTGAGAAAATAGAAAACGAACCAATCGTCAAAAAAGACACTTATTTGACTGACAGTGCTATTTGACTAGCCAATCTGACACAGTTTTAACAAGTATTAAAAAAGTAATTAAAGCAGAACTTACAGACACAAGTAAACCGCCTGTTTTTCCGCTTGACAGAATAAAAGATGAATTTAAAGCAAATCCAGCCAAAAATCTTTCATTTGACGATGACTTCATCGAAGGATTATTGACAACACAAAAAGATGCCTCTGATTGCTTTCCAATTTTGTCATTGATATATTCACATTTGAATTTTGGTAATCAAGATTATCATAAAGACCATTTACATCCAGCAAGCTATTTCTATAACAGCAAGCGAGCAAATTATCAAACAGAAGAAGATTTCAAATTTTACACTGACCCAACAAATTGGAACAGCATTTTAAATCTTCAACTGCTAAATGGAACATTAAACCAATCTAAACTTGACACACCTTTGAAAGATTGGGTAACAAGCAACAACATCGACAAAATAAATCAGTTAATTCCTGACATTGGGAAAGACGAAAATGATATTGACTTGTTGGGCAAACCGCAGTAAAAGTGAACAAGACCGTTAATTCAGCACTAAACGGAATTTTGTTTATTGACGAGGCATATTCTTTGGTTGGCGAAAATAAAGACGATTTTGGGAAAGAAGCCGTTGCCACTTTGATAAAAAGAATGGAAGATGACCGAGATAAATTAGTTTTGGTTTTGGCAGGTTACACCAAAGAAATGACGGATTTCATTGACACAAATCCCGGGTTTAAGTCAAGATTTAACCGCTATATCAGTTTTCCCGATTATACGCCAAGTGAGTTGTTTGAGCCGTTCTTTTAATGCCTCCAATACCACTTTGGTTTTGAAGGTTGCGCTGAATTTGCGTCTTTGTTTTGTCTGTGTCATTTTTGTAATTTAAGTCGTTTAAAAATAGGTTACTTTGACTTAACTTACTGTCTTAATTTTGGGGGGCACTATATTTAACATCGCATTTCTTTTAGTTTCGCGGCTGAAAGTTTAGAAAATTGAACGCTTCACTAATTGCACACTTAGAAACTTTACCGGTTGAGCATTTGCAAACGCATTTGGCAGCTTACCCGTGGTTTACTGCTGCGCGTGTTGTGCTGGCAAAAAAAAATCGCGAAGCCGCAACGCTGCAATCTGCCGCAGTGTATGTGCATGACAGGGCTTGGTTCAAAAATTATTATGAAGCCCAACCCGTAAAAGACTTTTTTGAAGCGGCTACCGATGAAGTACAAGTTGCAGATACAGTTGAACCTGAAATTGCTGAAATAGAATCAGATTTATTAAGTGAAACTGACAATAGCATTGAAGAAGAACCAATTCAGGAACTTGAAGAAAAAATCCCATTGCAACCCAAAAGTTTCACCGATTGGTTGCAGCAATTCAGTGTTTCAAAAGATGGCAAAGTAACTGTGGCGGCATCAAAAACCGCAAAAGCAGAAGAAAAAGACGAATTGGAGGAATTGATTCAAAGCAACATTCCTTACGAAATGATTGAAACAAAGTTAGATGCCGAAACGCACTACTCTAAAGGTTTACAGTCGTTTATTAACGAGCAGAAAACAATCAAAAATGCAACGGTTGCCGTGCCGCTTTTTGATGAAAATACACATCTTCCCATCACTGAAACTTTTGCAAAATTATTGGTTGTGCAACAGAAATATAAACAGGCAATTGTGATTTATGAAAAGTTGCGTTTGAAATTTCCATCCAAAAACGCTTATTTCGCAGCCCTTATTAAAGAAACAGAAGAAAAAATTTAAGTTATGTATATCGTAATTACAGTGCTGATAATCATTGTTTGTGTGTTGTTATCGTTGGTGGTGTTGATTCAAAATCCTAAAGGTGGCGGACTTTCATCAACCTTTGGCGGAGTTGGTCAGCAAATACTTGGCGCGCGCAGAAGTTCTGATGTAGTTGAAAAAGCAACATGGACTTTAGCCGTTTTGCTTTTAGTGTTCAGCGTAGGTTCTGCATTTTTTATTGACAAACGCGCTGCCGTTAAATCAGAAACTAAAACAGAAAAGAGCGAAGTTGAATCGCAGTTGGGCAATCAACCGTTGGGCGGTGGTTTGCCGGGCGGCTTAAATGCACCTGCGGGTACTGACAATCAAGTTGCACCAACGGCTGACGACCAGCCACAGCCTTAATTTCATTTAAAAGAGATAAGAAGAGGCAACAATTGTTGCCTCTTTGTTTTTATGTCGCATCAACATCACGAACATTCTCACTATCACTATCACGCCAACGAGCGCAGCACAAAAATCGTTGTGTTGATTTCCGTAGTGGCAATGTTTTTAGAATTGTCGGTGGGTTATACCACAGGCTCGGTTGCGCTGCTGATTGATGGTTGGCACATGCTTTCACACGTTTTGGTTTTGCTGTTGGCATGGGGTGCATATCTCTATATTCGTTTAAGAAAAAGAGAATTGACACACGCGAAAGAACACCGCGTTTTAGGCTTGAGCGGTTTTGCAAGCGCAATGATTCTCTTAATTATCACCTTGCTGATGATGGAGGAAGCGATTGAGAATTTTGCCAATCCCCAAATTTCCGTTTCATGGGAATCGTTTGCTGTGGCGGGTTTCGGTTTGTTGGTAAATGGCATCAGCGCATTTGTTTTGCACCGCGAAGAAGAAAAAATGGATGCGAGTTTATATGCGGCATATATTCATGTATTATCGGATGTACTGCTAAGCATGTTTGCAATTATTGCCCTTGCCGGAGTTTACTTCGCAGGCATTAAATGGCTCGACCCTCTTTGCGGTATTATCGGCAGTTTAGTAATACTGAACTGGAGCATTGGTTTAATTCGCAAATCATGGAAAGAAGTTTTGAAGTAAATCTTTCGGGCTTTTATTTTATTAGTGTAAGAAATGGCGTTAAGTTTGCCACCTCAAAAATTATATGTCAGTGATGCGCACCGATTTTTCTCGATTCATAGTTGCATTTGTTGCCTTGTTGTTTTGTGATTTTTACGCTGTAAATGCTCAATCATTTGCAGGTAAAGATTGGGTGGTGGACAGCACGCAAAAAATACAGTATCAAAAAAAGATAGTTACCATCAGCAATGGCACATGGCATCCACAAAAAGAAGATTTGGCTTTTCAAATTTCAAAAGCAAATTTTACCGGAAAGAAAGACAAGGAAATTGCTGTAACCGTGAAATATGGCGGTGGTTGCAAAATACACCGCTTTCAATTGGTTCGCCCCGTTCAATCTTCAAAAGAAACGCTGCAACTCTATTTGGTGCATGAATCCAACAATGATTTATGCAAAGCCTTTGTTGCAAATGATATGCGTTTTAATGCCAAAACATTAAAGGTAAAAAAGGGTGTAAAAAATATTCTTATCAACGATTTTAAACTGAAATAATTCAAATTTTATGAAAGAAAAAACAGTGCTTGAATTAAAGCAAATGTTGGATGCAAAAGAAGATTTCCAGCTTATTGATGTGCGCGAGCAAAACGAGTTTGACATTTGCAATCTGAATGGAGAACTTATTCCCGTGAATGATGTGCCGAACCATATTGACAAAATTTCCCGCGATAAAACTGTTGTGGTGCATTGCCGCAGTGGTGCGCGCAGCGGAAGAATTATTGACTTTTTAGAAAGCGCGCATGGCTTCAATAATCTCTACAATCTGAAAGGCGGCATTCTTGCTTGGGCTGATGAAATAGATACTTCGATGTCGAAATATTGAGCTATTCAATACAATATTAGTTAATAAACATCAGTTGCAAGTTGTCTTTGAACTCCTGCCATCTAATAAATTGGATAAGGAGTTTTAAAAAGCTATATTTGCAGTCGCTTAGAAAAATTAAGCTGGTAAACATCGCGGGGTGGAGCAGTTGGTAGCTCGTTGGGCTCATAACCCAAAGGTCACAGG
>CAZSEG010000139.1:0-8067 GCA_964605875.1 uncultured Chitinophagaceae bacterium | reverse complement strand
AATTTATACTGATGGAGCAGCGCGCGGCAATCCGGGTCCGGGGGGTTATGGCGTGATTCTGAAATTCGGCAAGCACGAAAAGGAGTTATCGCAAGGATTCCGGCTTACTACCAACAACCGCATGGAACTTTTGGCGGTAATTGAAGGCTTAAAAGCGCTTTCACGCAATGGCTTGGATGTGGTAGTAACTTCCGATTCAAAATATGTGGTAGATGCCGTGAATTTACGATGGGTGTTCGGATGGGAAAAAAAGGGTTTTGCCAAGAAAAAAAACCCCGATTTATGGCGTGAATTCTTAGCTGTTTATCGCAAGCACAACGTAAAATTCAAATGGATAAAAGGGCACAATCTTCATCCGTATAATGAACGATGCGATGTATTGGCAACCACTGCTGCTGCTGGCAAAAATCTGCTTATAGATAAGTACTTCGAGCAATCTAAAGAAAAAGAATCAATTTTTGATTGAATAAATTATCTGTTTTATCATTGGACTTTGGTTTAAATTCCTAATTCTAAATTTTATCAGCAGCCGCACTGATTCGTCCAACTAAATCTTTGAGCGCGGCTTTAAATTGTTGTTTCTCTTCTTCGGTAAATTCTACCAAATTTCCTTGCTTGTCTTTTCCGTTTAATCTGTCATAAATCCATGAAACAGATTTGTCAGGGAAATAAACTTTCTGTGTTTGTCCCCAACTTACATTTATGAAAATGTCTTCCAACTTATGAATAATCGCATTAGGCGCAATTCTGTCTTTTGCTTTTTGTATTGCTTCTTCAAGAAGTTGTTCTTCTGTTTTCTCTGCCATTGTTTTCTGTTTTAATTGTGTTTGTGAATTATATGTTTTGATGTGGTTTTACGGTGTAACTTCTTCTGTCCAATGTATTTCTAATTGTTCAACATTTACTTTTTCTGTCAAGCCGTGATTGTGTTGAGCAAAGTTGTCTGTGTCGAAATTGCAAACCAACGCTTCAACAACTGTCCGCCTGTTTTCAATGTTACCGCCATTGTGATAAAAATGGTCTTTGGTAACAATGTTGAACTTGCCCCAAAATTTATTTATCATTTCGTTTTCCCGCCAATCGTTGTGATGCCAAGTTGAAAGAATAAATTTTGCTTTTGTTTCGGAAAGTAAGTTGAATAAAAGTTCTTCGTCTTGCTCTGTCCAACCGTTGTAATAATCAACGTGTCTGCCGTAATATGGCGGGTCGCAATAAATGATGTCGTTTTCTGTTGCAAGCGGAATAATGTCTGCAAACGAAGTGTTGTGAAAAGTCCAATTTGGTTCGGGTTGAATAATTTGCGAAACTGTCGCAACCTGATTTGTTATTTTGGTTGTGTATGCTTGTGCAAAGCGGTCTGGTTTTTTACAAAATGGAATATTCCAATTTCCCTTGCTTCCAAATCTCATCATTCCATTGAAACCTGCTCTTGAAAGGAAAATAAAATCGTAAGGCGAAAACTCGCCACTATTAAAACGTTTGCGAACTTCTAAATAATGTTCGTAGCCGTTATTTTCAGCTTTACTCAATAATTCGCCTTCTTTTTCAAGGTAACATTTCATCAAAGGTGCGGTAATTGCCTTTTGCTGAATACTTTTGTAAAAATTGATGATGTGCGGATTAGTGTCATTTAGAATTGCCTTTTTGTAACCCGAATTGAACGCAACTACGCCTGTCCCCAAAAAAGGTTCTATCCACTTGCCAGAAACTTTTGGGGCAAGTTCCATAATCCAAGGAACTAACTTGGTTTTTATGCCTTGACTTTTTATTGGCGGAACAACGACTTTCATTTGAATGTTTTTATTTGTTTTCAATGGACAAATGGAATCTTCGATTTCACAGACTTAATCTTTTGAATTTCGTGTTACGATTTTATCCAACAAGTCCGTTCTTCCTTTAAACTCCAAGAAGTTTTTCAGGTTGGTTATCTTAACGGTTTTACCGTTCTTAACCATTGTGGCTGAACCAAAATTTATCCAGTATTCGTCAAACCATTCTTCGCCAAGCTGACTGAAAACTCCGTTTTCATTGCGTAAATCGTCAATGCTTAATGTAGAACCGATGTTTGCGGTATTGCCTGAACCTTGTTTATCGCTGGCAATTTTCCATTTTTCGGCTGCAAAAAATTCAAAATCCCTGATTACAGACGTAATAGATTTTAAGTCCTTTACGGTAGTAACTTCTCTTTCGCCTACTTTCTTGTTAGGCGTTTCATAACTTGTCCCGATTTTTCGGGATTCTTCTTGAAGTTCTTGAACCTGATAAATTTCTGTTTCAGATATGTCATCAGACATATCAGTTCTTGTATAAATTACACCTAAACAATAATGTCCAAGATATTGGCTGTATGGAAATTGAATATTCTTTTTCTTATCTCTTTCTTTGAAATAATTTCCATGACTACCTAATGTAAAACTTGAAATACCGCTTTTCTTGCGGTACGTTGTTTTCAAATCAACGGCAAATTTTACGTCTTCGTTTTCTTTGTTTATGAAAGTAAGGTCGGGATAGTAATTTTGATGTTCTGTCAGTAAGATTTTATATCCGATTTCGTCAGCGAATTGAAGAATTTGAGGAAAGATGTGTATTTCAAGAATTTTGGAAACGATTTTTGTGTCCGATGAAATGGTGTAAATGTTCTTGTAAACGTCAATAAAACCTTTTACCGACCAGTCGCCATTGTCGGTAGAAACGTATTTCTCCAACTTATCCGTGAAACTGTCAAGTGATTTTTTAAATGCTGCTTTATACTTCTCTTTATACTTCTCTTTATCCTTCAAATTCATCCGCCAAAGTTATGACTCGTTTACACAATCCGGTTAATAATACTGATACAAGTTTACATAAAAAAGTTGTCCGTTAGCATTACTCCAATTTATCCGGAAAAGTTTGAACAACTTCATTCTAATACCGTATAATTGCAGGGATTAAATCCCTCATTAACGAAGTATGGAATTATTAAGAAACTCAAAAGATAAGCCTCGCATCCTTTTGGTTGAAGACAACCCCGGGGATATTCGCCTCACGCAGGAAGCGTTTAAAGAGAGTTCGCTCGACATTCAAATGGATGTTGTAACGGATGGCGAAATGGCGTTGGACTTTTTGTTTAAAAAAGGACGATACGCAGAAGCAATAAAACCCGATGTTGTGCTTCTCGACCTTAACCTGCCGAAGAAAAACGGTATTGAAGTTTTGAAGGAAGTGAAAGCCGATGAAACGCTTAAACGAATCCCTGTGATTGTGCTGACCACATCGGATGCCGACCACGATATTTCAAAGGCTTATGGGCTTCACGCAAATTGTTACATCCTGAAACCCGTTGATTTTGATGACTTCGCAAAAGTTATCAGGTTGATTGAATCCTTTTGGTTTAACGCTGTGCAGTTAGTTCACGATTAGATAAATTACAATGCAAGAAAACGCTCTCAAAGTCCTGCTGATTGAAGACAATCCGGGCGATGCTTTTTTGATGAAGTTTTATTTGGGTGAATCCACCGCGCCTTTGTTTGAAACGCTTCATGCCGAAACCATCAGGCAGGCTTATGAACTTTTAGGGCAACATACTTTCGATATTATTCTGCAGGATTTGAATTTGCCGGATAGTCATGGAATTGATTCTATCAAAAATTTATTAGAGAAATTTCCCGGAAATTTAGTGTTGGTACTAACGGGTTTAACCGATGAAGAAGTCGGTTTGGAAACAGTTCGATATGGCGCACAAGACTTTTTGGTGAAAGGAAGATTTGACGGCAAAGTTTTGATTTCATCCGTGATGTTTGCTTACGAACGTTTCAAGCTCAACAAGCAAATTGATAAATACGAAGAGGAAATAGATGAGCGCAAAACCCGCTTCGATAACCTTCAAAAATTATTAAATGTCGGTTACCTGGAAGTGAATAAATCTGATGATAAAGTTTTCTTTTCTACCAATGGAAAACGCTTATTAGGTTTAGATGTAAAAGGAAATTTTTTCAACGTTGATTCTTTCGCATCGCTGTTTTCAAATAAAGATGAAGTGGCAGCCGCCATTCAATCGAATGTCAATTTGATTGCGCTTGTAAGTCCTGCCGGAACTAAAGGAAATGTTACGATTGAAGAAGCTGACGGCAAGCTGCTTGGCGTGTTGCGCATTGAATAATGTTTTGCTGAATCACACTTCTAAAATCTGAAATTACGTGAATTATGGATTAAAAACAGCCAAATACTTTATTAAACCACATAGATACATAGTTGACTCCGATGGCGGGCTATGTCCAAAACTTGTTTTGGCTATATAAACTTTAGCCTTTTTGATTGCACACAGAGTAGAGGAGAACACAGAGCGTTTGCTTGCGCAAACAAATTCCTTTCAACCCTCACCTCTCACCTCTTAACTATGTTTCTATGTGGTTAAAATTTTATAGTTGTAATATTATCGGCAACTAATCAATAACTCCCGTTAAAATTGTATTCGTGTGGTTTCCATTAATTTTTCAACTGAAACTTCTGTTGAAATTCTGCAAAGGGCGGAAGATATTTTAAGCAATGACAACCTGCCTGAATGGGAGCGCGATATTTGGACTTTTATTCAATCTTTTTTGAATCCGAAAATCAATACTTTTTCAATTTTTACTTCGGGTTCAACAGGCAAACCAAAACTGATTAAGCACAGTCGCGAACAACTTAACTCAAGCGCGAAAGCTACTATTGAGTTGTTTAATCTTAAAGAAGGCAATCATGTTTTGCTGGCGTTGCCCGCGAAGCACATCGGTGGAAGAATGATGATTGTGCGCAGCATTATTGCAAAGCTGAAACTAAGCTATGCGCCTCTTTCTTCAAAGCCTTTAAATGAAATCGCAGCAAATGATAAATTTGATTTTGCTGCCTTCACGCCCATGCAGTTTGCCAATATTTTGAATGATGTTGCTGCTCAAAAAAAAGCAGAAAATATTTCAACCATAATATTAGGTGGCGGTGAAGTTTCAAATATTTTACTTTCAAAAATCAAAAATCAGAAACCAAAAATCTACCACACTTATGGAATGACGGAAACCGCAAGTCATGTTGCCGTGAAAAAGCTGAATGGCGATGATGCTTCTGAACAATTCAACGCATTGCCCAATGTTACTTTTAAAACTGACGAAAGAAATTGCTTAATTATTCACGCGCCATTATTCAGCAAAGAAGCATTTGCAACAAATGATATTGTTCAATTAGAATCACCAACATCATTTATCTGGAAAGGAAGATTTGACAATGTAATCAACTCCGGTGGCATCAAAATTCAGGCAGAAGAGATTGAACGAAAATTATACAAGGCAATTGCATCAAGATTCTTTTTTATTGCCGAAAAAGATGAACTGCTTGGTGAGCGTGTTGTGTTAGTAATTGAATCACCGGTGTATGACGCAAAGCAAATGCGGCAGCTAAATAAGATGCTCGACAAACATCTTAGTAAATACGAACGTCCTAAGCAACTCTTATTTGTTCCGCAGTTTAAAGAAACCGAAAGCGGAAAAATACTGAGAGCCGAGAGCGCAAAAATTCAATGAAACACATCACACCATTATTTTAAACAGGATGCCGCACAAACATTACCTAATCAATGTAACGCTGCCTTTTAATTTTTTCGCTGTTTCGCGCGTTGAATCAGGTGAATAGTTTACTAAGTAAACATAAACGCCAGCCGGCTGCAACACACCTTTATAGTAACCATCCCAACCTTGTTCAATGTCGGAAGTTTCCCACACTTTTTCGCCCCACCGGTTAAAAACTTTAAAGCTGTTTAAGCGGATACACTTACCATAAATGCGCAGCATATCATTCGCGCCATCGCCATTAGGAGTGAAAGCGTTGGGCACGTAAATATTTCCTTCGCAACCTTTTACCGCGATGAAAACAGAATCAACCGCGCTGCAATTATTGGAATCGCTTGCCATCACCACAACCCATGAAGATTGCATAACAATTGCCGTAGGATTTTGAATATTGGCATCATTAAGCGCGGCAACAGATGTCCAGAAATAGTCTGCCAAAAAATTGCCGGTTACATTTAGCTGCACCGTATCGCCCTGTTCTGCTTCTGTATTATTTGCCGTTGCCTCAATAACCGGTTTTGGGAAAATAGTAATGCTTATTGTATGCAAACTATCGCACGAAGATGTGGCAAAAGTATCGGTATATAAACCCGGCTGCGTGTAAGTTTGGCTGCCGATTGTAATGCTTTCTCCTTCGCAAAAACCGAAGGAAACAGTATCGCGTTTTAAAGGAAGAATTTGCAGATTCAACACATGAATGCTGTCGCATCCGGCAGTTGAAAATGTATCGCGGTAAATGCCCGAAACCGAATAAATATTCGAGCCAACAGTAATGCTTTGCCCCGAACATATACTTAGCGAAACCGAATCGTAAATAACATTTCGCAAGGTCAGATTCAATACCCTGATACTGTCGCAAAAACCGTTGGTAATTGTATCGTGGTAAATTCCCGCTTGCGTATAATTTACCCCGCCAAACAAAATACTTTGACCGTTACAAATACTTTGCGAAATGGTATCGCGTATTACATCAGCTACTGTCAAATTCAGCACATGAATACTGTCGCATCCGGCAGTTGAAAAAGTATCGCGGTAAATGCCCGAAGCCGAATAAATATTCGAGCCAACAGTAATGCTTTGTCCCGAACATATACTTAGTGAAACTGAATCGTAAATAACATTCCGCAAGGTCAAAATCAACACCCTGATACTGTCGCAAAAACCTGTGGTAATTGTATCGTAGTAAATTCCTGCTTGCGTATAGTTTACCCCGCCAAATAAAACACTTTGACCATTACAAATACTTTGCGAAATGGTATCGCGTATTGCATCGGTTGTTACGAACAAATTCAGAATACGAATACTATCACAACCCGAAGTTGAAAATGTGTCGCGGTAAATCCCCGAAGCCGAATAAATATTCGAACCAACGGTAATGCTTTGCCCCGAACATATACTTAGCGAAACAGAGTCGTAAATAAATCCGCCTGAAACCAAATTTAATACCACAATGCTGTCGCAGAGTGGAGTAGAAATAGTGTCGTAATAAGTTCCCGCAACGGAATAATTGTTTCCGCCAAAAGAAAAACTTTGCCCGTTGCAAATAGAAGCTGAGAGATAAGTAATGCTGCTGCTGTTGAGCAGATACGTAGTGTAAAAAGTATCGCGGCAATTATTCACGCTTACAATTTTCATCACTTCATAAAGCCCGTAATCGGCTGATGTTACGGAGCTGATGTGCAGCGAATCTCCGGTGTAAAAACTGCCATCGGGTTTTTTCCATATATATGTGGCGTAAGGCGAATGTTCGCTAAACAAAGTTGCGCTGTCGCCTAAGCAGGATGACCCGATTTTTACCACTTGCAGAAATGAAAGCGTATCTACAAAAAAGCTGAACGTGCGCGCAAAGCCGCAGGTATCGCTGATGCGTGCCAGATAATTGCCGGGTTGCGTAAACGTAAAAAACTGCGAAACCTGCACAGGCGCGGTTTGCGGTCCGCTCAGTATTTCATAACGGTAAGGCGGTATGCCTTTGCTGCTGTCGGGCTGTAAGCCAACGTTCACCGTTCCGTTACATTTTATCTGCGTGGCATAAGCAATTTGGGGAAGCTCATAAGCAGGAATAAAAACGGTATCTAAAATAATTTGGCAGGTTAGTGTTTGGTTCACCCGAGGTGGCCCTGGATTGAATTTAAAGTAACTGAGCCGTATCTGGTATGTTCCGTGGTTCAGGTTTACAATTGTGCTTTGTGGGTTCGCTATATTCAATCCTGAACCGGAAACTGTTCCCCAATATGCATTTACGTTACCATCATATACCAAATTAAGTTTATTCTGTCCCGGGCAACCTTTTGTGTAAGAAACCTGATAGTGATAATCGCTTACGTTTTGCGGGTAAACGGTAAATGAATCCACAACCGAATTGCCGCATGAATCGGTAACGCGGTAGTGGTAAGTGCCAATTCCGAGATTGGTAAGCTCCATAAGGTATTCGGTTGCACCATTGGCACCCACATAGGTCGGATACGATTGCGGGTAAATAATGGTGTCG
>CAZSEG010000138.1:2338-8175 GCA_964605875.1 uncultured Chitinophagaceae bacterium | reverse complement strand
GCGGGACGCGGGATAACCCGCGCATGTGGGTCAACCCCGGCGAGGACTGCGACGGCTGCCGCACCGACGGCATTGACAACGATGGCAATGGCTACGTCGATGACTGGAGTGGCTGGGACTGGGCCAACGGCGACAACAACCCCTACGAGACCGAGCACGCCGTCCTCTACGACCACATCCGCAACGACAAGGCGATCAACAACGCCTACTACACCGCGGAGAGCACCCTCACCGCCATCCTCGGCCGCATGGCCTGCTACACCGGCGGCGAGGTCACCTGGGAACAAGCGCTCAACTCCGACCTCGACACCATGCCCAAAAATCCCACCTGGGACACCGACCCCGGCCCCAAGCCCGGCCCGGACGGCATGTATCCGTGCCCGGTTCCCGGCGAAGGGAAGCATGTCTGAACCCCGGCGCGCTCCGGTCTTCGAATCGCACGCCCGACTGGCGCGAACGCCAGTTGCCGGGGAGAGGCACGGCATCGCGTCGGGGTGTGACCGTTCAACCTAGAAAGGAAGTTGAGGGTTGAGGGTTGAGGGTTGAGAGTTGGGCGCGTGCTTCTTCTTCTGTTTTTGCAACAGCTACTAAATTGCCGTTTTCATCATACCATGCGGGTATGCGCTGCCCCCACCAGAGTTGGCGCGATATGGGCCAGTCGCGGAAGTTTTCGAGCCAGTGTTTGTATAAATTTTTGAAGCGGTCGGGGTAAAACTGAATGGTATCATTCATCACATTTTCGAGCGCGGGCTTTACGATTTCTTCCATACGCACAAACCATTGCAATGAAAGTCGCGGCTCAACAACTGCGCGCGTTCTTTCACTCAAACCAATTTTGTTGGTGATGATTTCGGTTTTAATCAGCAAGCCGTCTGCTTCTAATTTTGCAACCGCTAATTTTCTTGCTTTAAAACGGTCTTCACCCACAAACACTTGCGCAGCCTCGCTTACAGTGCCGTCTTCATTGAAGCAATCAATAATTGCAAGGTTGAATTTTTTGCCGATTTCATAGTCGTTGATGTCGTGCGCGGGCGTGATTTTCAGCGCACCTGTTCCAAATTCGATGTCCACATATTCATCGGCAATCACAGGAACTTCACGATTTACCAAAGGAACAATTACAGTTTTACCTACAAGGTTTTTGTATCGTTCATCATTCGGGTTCACGCACACCGCCACATCGCCCATAATCGTTTCGGGGCGCACGGTTGCCACCGCCAGAAAGTCTTCGCTGTCTTTCAATTTATATTTGATGAAATAAAGCGATGCCTGCTGTTCTTCATGCAAAACTTCTTCGTTGCTCAAAGTGGTTTTTGCCGCAGGATCCCAGTTCACCATTTTCAAATCGCGGTAGAGATAGCCTTTGTTGTAAAGCTGAATAAACGAATCTGCAACCGCATCGCTCAAATCAGGCTCCATAGTAAAGCGCGTGCGCTGCCAGTCACAGCTTGCGCCCAATTTTTTCAGTTGTTCAAGAATGATGCCGCCATATTTTTCTTTCCACTCAAAAGCGTATTTCAAAAATTCTTCGCGGGTGATGTCACTTTTTTTAATGCCTTTTTCGCGCAGCATCTGCACCACTTTGGCTTCGGTGGCAATTGAGGCGTGGTCGGTGCCGGGAACCCAGCAGGCGTTTTTGCCTTCCATACGCGCCTTGCGAATTAGAATATCCTGAATAGTGTTGTTGAGCATGTGCCCCATGTGCAGCACGCCCGTTACATTGGGCGGAGGAATGACAATGGTGAACGGCTCGCGCTCATCGGGTTCGCTGTGAAACAGATTTTTATCTAACCAAAACTGATACCATTTGTCTTCAACCGCTGCGGGGTTATATGTTTTATCCAATTCCATGCGGGCGAAGATATTGAAGTGAAGGAAATTGGATATGCTGTTTTTAAACAGGGTAATAAATTCCACTGTATAATTTTTGCATTTAAAGCAATCATTTAGCTTCATTTGCCCTATGAAAATTTTAAAAACTTTTGCAGCAGTTTCGGGTGGTTTGGCGGTGGTTTTGGGTGCATTTGGCGCGCACGGACTGAAACCTTTTTTAGATGCTTATCAAGTGGATATTTACAACAAAGCGGTGTTGTATCATTTCATCCATACGGTGGCGATTCTGATTGCTTTGAGCGGTACAAATACTTTGGCTAAAAAATCAAGCATTGCGTTTTTCGTTGGAATAATTTTTTTCAGTGGCTCGCTGTATTTGTTGGCTACGGCTCATTTAACCGGAATTTCAAAAGCTGTGCTTGGACCCGTTACACCGCTTGGCGGCTTGTGCTTTATCGCTGGCTGGCTGATGCTTGCTTTCGGATATTACAAAGCAGAAGATTAAGTGTTAAGGAATAAAATCAATAAACGAGACGAGGGACATGAGATGGGAGATATTAGACTAACAGCCCATCTGCCTTTCAATCTGTCAATCGTCAATCCATAAATAGTAAATAATTTTAAGATTCCGACTGCTTTATAGCTTTCTCTATTTCTGCCAATAAAGATTCGTATTCGGGCAGATGCGCCTGAATAGCATTTGCCTTAAATAATTCTCCGGCATAGTTGCAGGCGTTTCTTGCATCATAAGGACGATTGGCAGCAAGCAGTCCTTTTGCAAAATGTAAATTGGCAAGCGCAGCATAGCGTTTATTTGCATATCGCTCAATTATTTTTACTGATTCGCGCATCAGGTTTACACCAAAATCCATATTTCCTTTTTTGATTTCATAAAAGCCGATATTGATTTCTGCCAAACTAATGGCTGTCGGTGCATTATCATTTACCCTAAGTGCTACAATCTGCTTGAGCAAAGTAATTTTTTCCTCCATCATATCTTCGGGCAAAAGCGTTGCCAAATGATTATAGCAAAGTGAAATACCATGCTTGTCGTTTATCGCTTCATAGTATTCAAGTGCTTTTTGAGTATATGCCGTAAGTATTTCGCGCGTTTCGCCTTTGCGGGAATGTTGCGCCCTGTTGTACCACATCGAGGCATAGTACCACGTTATTTTATCCGAACCGTTTTCGCGGTAAGGCTCCAGCAAGGCAAAGGATTTTTCATACACTTCATCAGCCTGCGAATATTTGGTTTGAATGTCGTAAGAAAGTGCAAGTTGCCTGAACAAATCCGTGAGCGCGGGCACAAATTCTATTGATAAAATATCCTCTGTAATCTTTTCGCAAACGCGGCTGTGCAGGCTGTAGAACTGCTGTTGCAAAATCGCCTCTGTCATTTTTGAAGCCGCTTCTGCCGCCTCCAAAGCATTTTTTTTCTGCAAGGCATCAACATAATTCACATAAAACCGATGCATCATTAACGTGTAATTAAAGCCAAGCGCATCGCGACATTCTTGAATCAAAGATTTTAAAACCGGGTCGGTAGTACTCATAGCAATTACTCGATTTTTATGTAATCAATAACAGCCTCTTTATCCGATTCTAAAAATGGGATAAACGACTGCGTATAAATAGTTCCGTCCTGATACAAAGGGCTGCCAATCCACAAAAACAGATGTTTGTCGGGAACAGAAATTAAATCGGGCGTAAAGTCGGCAGTTTCTTTTCCGTCCACATACATACGCACACGGTTGGGCTGCCAAAGTATTTCGTAGGTGTGAAACCTGTCGAACCAATCGGGCAATAATTCTTCACCGATAATATTTGCTGAAACTTTAGGAAACCTGTCCACAGAGTATTTGCCCGTCCAAATTTCCATATCGGGTTTCAGCCGCGCATCGGCATTGCGCATATAATCAATCACCGCAAAATTTACATTGCTTTTGTTGTCCCAAGCCTGCCATGTGTGGGTGGAGTTCCAGATTTCAAAATCAATTTCATACTTCTGCGTGCCGTGCGGGTCGCGCAGGTAGCTGTACGGATGCGATGTATCCACACGTTCATTGTCGCGCTGATAGAGCCAGATATTGTGAATGATTCCGTTCGGTCGTCCTCCACTGCCCACCATGCGCGGCAGCTTTGCACGAACCGTCAAATGACCATATTTGAACGCCTGACCGAAGAAAAACTCGCCCCAAGTTTTTTGCTTATTTTCTTTCGTAGAGCCGGGAATCAAAAGGCGAATACCTTTATTGCTTACAGAAACATTTTGTTTGCGCTGCCCGTATTCGGCTTTCACCATCGGAGCCTTTGCAATCTTTCCGTTGAAGAAATCATCATGCACCCAATCTTCCGAAATGATGTCTTTGTACCAACCCGTGCAGGTATCGCAAAGCGGCTTTTGGTCATCATGAAAAGGAACATAAATATGCCCCAACGCGGTATCGTTTTTGCCGTCAAATCTTTCGTCCAAAAACACAAATCGGAAGTGTTCGGGCGAAGTATAAGCGATGTTCTTTTTCAGATTGTCAATATCATTTTTTTGAATTTCGGCAAAAGGATTTGTTGTTTTTAAATTGAGTGAATCGTTCAACAAAGGATGAGAAGAATTGTCTTGCACAAGCAGGCAAAACTCGTAGTTGCCGGGGCGTGCAGGAACATTTGCATCGTCATCAAATTCATCTTTAGGGTCTAAACCAATGCTGTAAGGAATTTTTACGGTTTGCTTTTCACCCGCAGCAAGCGTAACTTTTTGCACACCTGATGCGCCATAAAAATTATCTAAATAATCCGCCTGATTTTGGTTGATAGATTTATCGGTAGGAAACCAATATGTAGTATTTTGATAGAACAGACGCAGGTAAAAATCTTTTGTTTCGGAAGTAGTATTTTCAATTTGCACATCTGCTGCTAATTTGCCGTTTGCAAGACACGGATTAGGAAAAGCAACTTCTGCAAAACGATACACCGTAGAATCAATTCTGTACAAACAGTTTTTGCTGTAAACGTGTGTGTATTCAAACAAATCTTTGGTGTTGTAACCAAGCGGCTTGAAGCTGATTTTTGCTCCGCAGTTTGTTTGAACATCCGATGAGGAAATTTCTTTAAAAGAGGCATTAACCGGCTGATGAAAATATTGCCTTGCAGGGAGTTTTTTCAGCATCAAAACGGTATCGAAATAAGGTTGCCGGTAGCTGTCGGGAAATGAAAGATTTTGCTTTGTGTTCCACATAAAAAACACAAACCCCAAAGCTAAAACTGTTGCTGCAACAGAACTGAATGATTGCTTCATTAAAATAGTTTTACTCTGCCTGAATTTCGGCTTGCTCTTTGCTGATTTCGGTAACAATATTGTTATACATACTATCCATTTGATTGGCTTCGTACATATAATATTTAAAGCTGCGGTAGAAAGCCGAATCGGCAATGTTATGTTTTTTAAAAACTGCTTTGTAATATTCTTTTGTCAATGCTTCGGCAATGCCGTTGGGGTCGCCCTCGCGGTTTGCCAAGCCGTCTGCAAGATGGATGTCTTTCAACACCTTTTGCATTTTATCAAAGGGAATAATGTTTTCGCTGCTTGGCACAATAGTCTTTTTGCCGCTACAGGCGCAGAAAAGAAACAGGATGATTACAAAGCCAAGATTTACTTTCACGCCCCGAATGTAATTTATGAACAACAAAGCATGGCATGAAATTTCCACACTGCTGCACGGCAGCGGAGCAAAATTGGTAGCAGTATCAAAAACCAAAAGCGTACAGGAAATTCAATCACTTTACAATGAAGGACAAAGAATTTTTGGCGAAAATAAAGTTCAGGAATTAGTAGAGAAACAAGCTGCTTTACCACAGGATATTGAATGGCATTTAATCGGGCATTTGCAAACCAATAAGGTAAAATACATTGCTCCTTTTGTAAGTATGATTCATTCCATTGACAGTTTGAAACTGTTGGCAGAAGTAAACAAACAGGCGGCAAAAAACAATAGAGTTATTCCTTGCCT
>CAZSEG010000138.1:583-2328 GCA_964605875.1 uncultured Chitinophagaceae bacterium | reverse complement strand
TGCAAGTTTACATAGCACAGGAAGAAACAAAATTTGGATTGAATGAAGATGAAGTAATGGCTTTACTTGCGGATGAAGACTTCAGGCAAATGCCAAACATTACCATTTGCGGCTTAATGGGCATGGCAAGCAATACTGATAACGCGCAACAGATACATGCCGAATTTGCTTCACTGAAAATGCTTTTTGATAAACTTCAGAATACCTTCTTTAAAAGTAAATTAGCATTCAAAGAACTCTCAATGGGCATGAGCAGCGACTACAAAATTGCGCTGCAACACGGCAGCACTTTGGTAAGAATTGGCAGTGCACTTTTTGGCGAAAGAGTTGAATAACTTAAACATCATAGAAACAAAAAAGGCTGTACTCAATTTTGAGTACAGCCTTTTTATTTGTAGTGAATGTATATTACGGGCGCACACTGGTAGGTATCACCTCATCTACCAATATCACGTAAATATTTTTAGTACCCTCAGCGCGTAAAATCAAGCGGCTTTGGTCGTAGAAATGTCCTGTTTCGGTATCGCCTAAATTCAACACAGAAGGTAACTCGGGTTTATGCAGCTTATTAAAACGTTGCAAACCGTTCGCTAAAGAAGAACTCAGTTTCGATACATCGGCAAGAATAATATGCGTATCAGGAAAGCACGAAAGTGTTCTGCGGGAAGCCTGTTTCGGATTGAAAATAATGCTGCCGTCTTCTGCAATCAGGTTTTCGCA
Organism: uncultured Chitinophagaceae bacterium; assembly: GCA_964605875.1. Taxonomy (GTDB): domain Bacteria; phylum Bacteroidota; class Bacteroidia; order Chitinophagales; family LD1; genus UBA7692. The sequence goes on along the minus strand of CAZSEG010000138.1, from coordinate 1,608 downwards.
AAGCGAAATAGCTACACTGGAATTTTCGATGGTAAAACCTATTGAGCTTTTCTGAAAATTGTAATTATTGAAAGCATCTTTAATTTCATTTTCCCATGTAAACACATGATGCCATTTGTTTTCGGCTTTCAAATCTTTAAGCGCATCAATGGCATCGCTTACAGTTTCGCAATACAAAAACCTGCCGCCTTGCTCAATAAATTTTTCTGCAAAGCGAATATCCAAATCTGTCTTTGGTTCATCGGTGATGTACGTTGGCGCAGAAGGCGAAACTGTTCTTACACTCACCGGTGGCGAGGTAGAAATCGGCTCGTTGATAATATCGGCAAAAGATGAAGGACGTGGCACTTCGTTTTCATCAAAGCCAACCACCTTGCGTGTTTGCATCGCTACTGTATCTTTTTCTTCGTTGCTTGCGTTGAACAAACTTTTGAAGCGGGAAAAAATACCTGACTCTTCAGTGAACATATTCGCGTGTTGATTTTTTGTGGACTATTTCCGAAGCCCAAAACAACACTTTAATGCTTGTGCAGCAACGATTCAGCTCTTGTTATTCTCAACAGCAGAATTATCTGTGTTCACATTTGTAGATACATCTAATATTGTATCAGCAGCAACCGATTCGGTTGTTGCTGTTTTGGTATCTTCTTTAACCTCCGTTTTGTCATAAGGTCTTTTACCAATCAGCCTTTCCAAATCATCTTTGAACAATACTTCTTTCTCCAATAATTCTTTGGCAAGAACTTCCACCGCTTCGCGTTTTTCGGTAAGCAACTGGATAGCGCGCTGATATTGCACATCAATCAATTTACGCACTTCCTGATCCATCATGGTAGCAGTTTCATCCGAAAATGGTTTGTGAAACCCGTTGCCCTGCTGCACCATATCGTAGAAACTTACATTACCTACTTTTTCATTCATACCAAAAATACTTACCATGGCGTAAGCCACGCGGGTAACATGGTCTAAATCGTTTTGCGCACCTGTAGAAATTTTATCGAACACCACTTTTTCTGCTGCACGAC
>CAZSEG010000138.1:0-573 GCA_964605875.1 uncultured Chitinophagaceae bacterium | reverse complement strand
AACGTCATACACATGCGGTCGTTCATTTCTTCAATGGTTTCCAAGTATTTTTCTTTAGGCAAATATTGCGCGTAACCCAATGCAGCCACACCGCGCGGCACAATAGAAACTTTCACCAATGGATGCGCGTGTTCCAAGAACCAACCACTCACCGCATGTCCGGCTTCGTGGTAAGCAATGATTTTTTTCTCTTCCGGTGAAATCAGCTTGTTCTTTTTTTCAAGCCCGCCAATGCTGCGGTCAATGGCATCGTTAAAGTCCTGCATATCCACATGCGCCTTATCGCTGCGGGCGGCAATCAAAGCTGCTTCGTTGCAGATGTTGGCAATATCTGCGCCTGCAAAACCCGGTGTTTGCGCAGCCAATTTATCGGCATCCACTTCGGGCGAAATTTTAATAGCTTTTAAATGCACACGGAAAATCTGTGCGCGACCCGTCAAATCAGGCTTGGCAATGCTGATAACTCTGTCGAACCTGCCCGGGCGCAACAAAGCTGTATCCAACACATCCTGACGGTTGGTAGCCGCAATAATAATCACCCCTTTTTCGCTGCTGAATCCATCCATCTCCACC
>CAZSEG010000137.1:0-8207 GCA_964605875.1 uncultured Chitinophagaceae bacterium | reverse complement strand
GGTCAGGCAATTAGTTGGAGCAGTGCCGGAAAGGTGGGCTTCCGTGGTTCTAAAAAGAACACTCCTTATGCAGCACAGTTGGCAGCAACCGAGGCAGGTAAAGTTGCTTACGAAGCCGGTTTACGCAAAGTAGAAGTGTTTGTGAAAGGTCCGGGTGCGGGTCGCGAAAGCGCTATCCGTTCTATTTATGCAAGCGGTATTGAAGTAACTATCATCAACGATACTACGCCAATTCCTCACAACGGTTGTCGCCCTCCAAAACGCAGAAGAGTATAGTTCTTTGCAAAAGTATTTACGAAGTCCGTTTGTCGAAAGATGAACGGGCTTTTTTGTGCATATCATTTTATGCTTGTATTATTTTTACAAAAAGCTATGTGTTACGCAGTAATATTGCAGCATGAGTTACGCTACGGTAAATCCGGCAACGGGCGAAATGTTGCAGGAGTTTTCTAATCACGGTTTTCCCGACATTGATGTTTCAAAAAATGCCTTGAAGCAATGGAAAAAGCTGAGTGTGGAAGTGCGAATGGAACAACTGATGTGCGTGGCTGATTTGATGAAAAAGCGGAGCGCGGCAATTGCAAAGCTGATTACGCTTGAGATGGGCAAACCGCTTCGCGAAGCAGAATATGAGGTGAACAAAACATTGACTGCTTTTGAATATTACAATGAAAATGCGGCACGTTTTCTAAAGGGTTATGAAGTGAAAACACTTGCAGAAAAGAGCATGGTAGTGCATGAGCCGTTGGGTATTATTTTTTCAATCATGCCTTGGAATTTTCCGTTTTGGCAAGTGTTCAGGTTTGCGGTGCCTACGCTTGCAGCGGGCAATGTAACGATACTGAAACACGCGCCAAACGTGCCGCAATGCGCTGCGGCTATCGAGCAGTTGTTTCATGATGCAGGTTTGCCGGATGGTATTTTCAAGAACTATTTCCTTACGAATGAAGATGCCGGAAAACTGATTGCGCACCCCGATGTGGCGGGTTTGAGTTTTACGGGCAGTGATGCAACGGGCAGTTTGCTTGCCGAGCAAGCGGGGCGCAACATTAAAAAAGTGGTAATGGAGTTGGGGGGCAATGATGCCTTTATTGTGTTGGCGGATGCGGATATTGATAAGGCTGTGGCAGGCGCGGTTAAATCGCGGAGCATCAATGCGGGGCAGTCGTGCAATGGCGCGAAGCGTTTTATGGTTGCTAAAGAAATTGCGAAAGAATTTACGGCAAAACTGATTGAAAACGTTCATCAATTGAAGGTTGGAAATCCGATGGATGAGGACACGCAAATTGGTCCGCTGGCGCGATTGGATTTAGCGGAGAAAGTGCGCAAACAAATTGCTGATTCAGTAGGAGAGGGAGCGGTGGCGCATTACCATCCTTTTAAACAAAATGAAAGCGGAAACTTTGTTGCACCGGTGGTGCTTACGAATGTATCACCGAATGTAACTTCATTTAAAGAAGAAATTTTTGCGCCAGTGTTTTCGGTGATTGAAGTGAACGATTTTGATGAAGCAATTGCGCTTGCCAATCAATCGCAATATGGCTTGGCGGCATCAATATGGACGGGCGATAAGGAACTCGCATTATCTCGTGCCGGTGAAATTGAAGCGGGCAATGTGTTCATCAACGACATTGTAAAAAGCGATGCGCGATTGCCTTTTGGCGGTGTAAAGCGCAGTGGTTTCGGGCGCGAACTTTCAGAGCAGGGAATTAAAGAGTTTGTGAATGTGAAAACGGTGTATGTGAACAGTTAATGTTGCATCGGAATTGGCAGAATACTACGCCAGCGATACTTTTTTGAAGTGCAAAACAATGGGCGAAATTGTGCAGCAAAGTCCGGCTGTTGTGGTGTGATTTATATTTCGCTTTATTCGCATCATGCGAAAGAAGTTTGTGGCAGGCAATTGGAAAAGTTTTTTGCAGAAACAGGCAGCCGGTGATTTGTTGACTACGCTTAAAAACAACATTGATTTTACTGAATCGGGTTTGCCTGATATTGCGGTTTTTCCGCCAAGTATTTACATAGAAAGTGCGGTTAAACTTGCCGAAGGAAAGTTCAGTGTTGGTGCGCAAAATTGCAGCGCGGCAGGAGAGGGGGCTTACACAGGAGAGCTAACAAGCGAAATGTTTGCATCTGTTGGTGCAGCACTTGTACTTGCCGGACACAGCGAGCGCAGGCAGCTTTTTGGCGAAACAAATACGGTAGTAAAAAGTAAGGTAGAAAGAATATTAGCGGCTCAACTCACGCCCGTTTTTTGCTGTGGCGAATCGTTGGAAATTCGCAACGCAAATGCACATAAAGAATTTGTTTACACCCAACTTGCCGAAAGCATTTTGCGTTTAAGCGAAGGCGACTTTAGTCGCCTCATCATTGCCTACGAACCTGTATGGGCAATCGGTACAGGCGTAAATGCTTCGCCCGAACAAGCGCAGGAAATGCACGAATTTATCCGAAATGTTATCAGGGAAAAATACAATGATGTTACTGCCGACAGCACACGTATTTTGTATGGCGGCAGCGTAAAGCCTGATAATGCTGCAAAGCTGTTTTCGTGTGCCGATGTAGATGGCGGCTTGGTAGGTGGCGCATCCTTAAAGGCAGCAGATTTTACGGCAATTATTCAGGCGGCAAAGCAGTAAGTTATGGAAAGCTACCACACGATTACTTACAAAACAATTGAGGAGAAAAACCTCACAGCAACAGTGCAGAACCTTCATGCCGAGGCAATTGCTGCATTAGATAAATCTTACGCTCCCTATTCAAACTTTAAGGTTGCTTGCAGCATACTTTTAGATAATGGCGTTGTAATAAGCGGAGCAAACCAGGAAGTTGCGGCTTATCCTGTTTGTATTTGTGCCGAAGGTGTAGCGTTAAGCACAGCATCATCCATTCATCCTAACGTTGGAATTAAATCCATGTTTATTGTTGCAAAAAAAACAACGGGATTAGTCAATGAGATTGTTGCTCCTTGTGGTGTTTGTCGCCAACGTATTGCAGAGTATGAAGTTCGTCAAGGTAAGGCAATTGCAATTTATTTGCGCGGTAAAAACAACGCTGTTGTTGTGTTTAATTCCGCCAAAGATTTACTTCCGTTTGCTTTTGGTTCTGAACATTTGCCAATCAATTTCATCAATGGTTAATGATTAATGGTTAATTGTAAATTTGCAGATATTAACGCCATTAACAATTCATCATTAACCATTACAATTATGAAAGATAATGTTGTAAAACAAAAGAGTTTTGCATTTGCAGTGCGTATTGTAAAGTTGTATCAATATCTGTGTGAACAGAAAAAGGAATTTGTTTTATCAAAGCAATTGTTACGAAGCGGAACAAGTGTTGGTGCAATGATACGGGAGGCAGAACACGCTGAAACAAAAAAAGATTTTAAGCACAAAATGGCTATTGCGCAAAAAGAGATGAATGAAACCTTGTATTGGATTGAACTATTGAAAGAAACAAACTATTTAAGAAAAGACCAATTTGATAGTATAAACACAGATGCAACAGAAATTATGAAATTACTTACTGCCATCATCAGAACTACAAAATCAAACATTAGCAATTCATCATTTACCATTTACCATTAAAAATTAACCATTACTATAAATGAGTAAAACAGCATACATTTTTCCCGGGCAGGGAAGCCAGTTCAAAGGCATGGGCAAAGACCTTTTTGAAAGCAGCGAAAAGGCAAAAGCTATGTTTCTTCAAGCCAACGAAATTCTTGGTTTTGATATTTCTGCAATAATGTTTGAAGGCACGGATGAGGATTTAAAACAAACCAAAGTTACGCAGCCCGCAGTTTATATTCATTCTGTTATTACGGTTTCATTACTGAATGAATTTAAACCAGATATGGTTGCGGGGCATTCATTGGGAGAATTTTCTGCTTTAACTGCTGCCGGAGTCTTTGGCTTTGAAGATGGTTTGAAAATGGTGTTGGTGCGTGCGCTTGCCATGCAAAAAGCATGTGAGCTTGTGCCTTCTACAATGGCTGCTGTGTTAGGCTATGCGAGCGAAGCGCAGGTAGAAGATATTTGCGCTTCGGTGCAGGGCGAAATAGTGGTGGCGGCAAACTACAATGCTCCCGGGCAGTTGGTGATTTCGGGCAGTGTTGCCGGTGTGGATGTAGCTTCGGAGCAATTAAAAGCTGCGGGTGTGCGCAGAGTGATAAAGCTGCCTGTTGGTGGGGCTTTCCACTCTCCTTTAATGGAGCCTGCCCGCGAAGAACTTGCAAAGGTGATTGAGCAAACTGCTTTCAGAAATCCGGTTTGCCCTGTGTATCAAAATGTAACTGCAACAGCCGTTACTGACGCAGGCGAAATAAAAGCCAATCTTTTAAAGCAACTTACCGCTCCTGTGCGCTGGACACAATCCGTTCAGCAAATGATTGCTGACGGTGCAACCAAATTCATTGAGTTTGGTCCGGGTGCTGTGCTGACAGGATTGGTGAAGAAGATTGATGCGAGTGTGGAGGTGGAGAACAGGTAGCAGTTATACATAGGCAAGGTCGTAAACAACGATAATAATATCTTTGAAAAATGGAAGATAATACCAACTGGACACCTTCACCTGACAATAATAAACTTGAATTAACGGATAAGAATCTTATCAATGAATATGAGGCGAAGGGCATAGCAGCGGCTGAACTTTTTGTATTTGAGTTGGATAGCGAAACAGAAATATCCACGCAATTACTTTTGGAAATTCACCGTATAGCGTTTTCAGAACTTTATGACTGGGCAGGTTTCTGGCGCACCACATCTGTTATCGTTGGTCAAATCACTCCTCCTGAACCGGCTAAGGTTTTGCAGCTTATGTATCAATTCATTGATAACTTAAACTTCAAAATTAGCAATGCCCAAAATTTACAAGATCACCTTGACTGTTTAACCTTTGCTCACTACGAGTTTATTCGGATTCACCCTTTTAATAATGGCAATGGCAGAACCGGACGAATTTTAATGAATATAGTTGCGCTCAAGTTCGGCTACAAACCTCTTGAACTTTATCATAGAGAAGGAGATAGTAGAAAAACCTACATTGAGGCTATGAAATTTGCTGACAACGGAAACTTTGAGCCATTAATGACTTTGATTGGAAAAGAACTGACCTCCTTTTAGTTCTTTATCCTTCAGTAATGACAAAACAATATCTTCAACCTTTTGCATTGATACTTGCTGGTTCTCCAACAACATTGTTGAAAATACAGTATTGGCAAGCATCCTGGTTAAGAAACTTCTTTCTTTAAGTTGCGGATATTTATCGTAGAACTTCATTGTTGATTGCAAAGATACAATCTTATAAAGCCAATAACAAGAGGTATTAATATTAATACATTGATACGCTTGTTGCGGCAATTCGCTACAATTCAATCTCCACAAACACTCTTTCTACATTTCCCTTTAATGGCGGGTTGTGTTTGCTTACACGAACTTTTAATTTATCAATTTCGGTAAAATTATTTTTTACTGAAAGCGCAATGCGACTGCAAACGTGTTCAATCAATTTGCTGTGAATTGCCATTTCCTGCTTTGTTAGGCTGTACACTTTTTCGTAGTCAATGGTTTTCTTCAAGTCATCTGAATCTGCTGCTTCGGTAAAGTTTACATCCATGTAAATGTCCACTGTGTATTTGCCGCCCAACACCTGCTCCTCTTTGTAGTAGCCGTGATGCGCGTAAAACTGTAATCCTTCAACTGCTATTAAGCCCATAATTTATTTGTACATTTTTTTAACCCTGTCCAATTCGCGTTTCACATCGCGGTCTTTAATGGTGTTGCGTTTATCAAAAGTTTTTTTGCCGCGCGCCATTGCCACTTTTACTTTCACAAAACCTCTGTCACTCATAAAAAGCTCAACAGGCACAATGGTCAGCCCCTTCTCACGGATTTTTGCATCTATCTTTTCTATCTCTCTTTTTTTAAGCAACAACTTGCGCAAGCGCGTTGGAACGTGATTGTTGATGTTGCCATAAGAATATTCAGGAATATGCAGATTTTTTAGCCACAGCTCACCGCTTTTCATAATGCAGTAGGCATCATTAAAGCTGCCCCCGCCCATTCGCAGGCTTTTAATTTCTGTTCCTGTAAGCATCACTCCGGCTTCGTACGCTTCTAAAAGCTCAAAGCCGAAACGCGCATCGCGGTTCACTATTTTTATGTCGGCTTGTTTTTTCATTTCAATGTTTCTAACAATAGGTTTTTAAGATTTCGGGTTTCTTACTGCTTCAAAATGTTGCTCCAATTTTGTTTTTAATAAAACTTTCTGTCCGGTTCTTCCGGTGGCAACCACTCTGTTGCCTGCACTTGCTTTGATGGAGCAATTTATGGCATTATGCGACAATTCATCAACTGTGGCTTCAAACAGAACTTCTTCGCCAATAAAAGCCGGAGCGTGATGTTTGATTTCTACAAAAGTACCTATGCCTTCTTCGTTTTCATCTTTCATGTCTAAAACAAACAACCTGCTGCACCACTCGGCATCGCGGGCAATGGCAAAGGTGGCATACACAGGATGCACTTCTCCGCTTTCAAAAGTTGCGGTGTCTTTTGCTTCCACTTTGTGCGCAAAAGTTTTTACATCACCGATTTTGAATAACTGTTTCACACTGCAATAATAAGGTAACGTGAACTCGGGGAGTTACTTTTTTGTAAACCACATAGATACATAGTTGGTTAAGTGATAAGTAATGAGTGATGAATTATGAGTGGTGATGAAATTCTCTGCGGCTTTGCGCCTCAGCGTGAAACATATATTTGCGTAAGCAAACACTCTGTGTGCAATCAAAAAGATTAAAGTTTACATAGCCCAAACAAGTTTTGGACATAGCTGATTGTAAGGAAACAACTATGTGGCTATTCCGCTTTACGGAACAAGTCGTGGTTAAATGTATTGAGAATATCTATTGAAAAGAAAATTGATTTAGGTTTGGTTCGATTTTAATGAAGATTCTCATCATCCGTTTTTCATCCATTGGCGACATTGCGCAAACATCTCCTGTGGTGCGTTGCGTTCGTAAACGTTACCCCGATGCGGTAATTCATTTTCTTACAAAGGCACAGTTTTCGGGCATTGCGGCACACAATCCGCATATCAATAAACTGATGTTGTTGGATGAATCTTTACTTAAAACCATTAAACAATTACGTGCAGAAAAGTATGATGTGATAATAGACCTGCATCATAACCTGCGCACTTTTATTATCAAAAGATTGTTGTTTGTAAAGTCGTATTCGTTTCCCAAGCTGAATATTGAAAAGTGGCTGCTTACTGCTTTTAAAATCAATCTTCTTCCTAAAGATGTGCATTTGGTGGACAGATACTTTGAGGCTTGCAAAGCATTAGGCGTAGAGAATGACGGGCTGGGCTTAGATTATTTTCTTGCTGAAAATGATAAAGTAAATGTAGAAACAACTTTGCCAAAAGGCTTTGCAGGAAATTACATTGCATGGATTATTGGTGCAAAGTATTTCACTAAGATTTTGCCGAAAGAAAAAGTTGTTGCCGGAATAAAGCAATTGCTGCAATTGCAACCCAACATCAAATTTGTTTTGATTGGCGGGAGAGAGGATGCAGTGCGCGGAAATTTTATTGCAGACAGTTTTGATACGCAAGTATTTAATGCCTGCGGAAAGTTTACATTAAATCAGTCTGTTTCGTTAGTGGAGCAAGCGCAAGTAGTTGTTGGCAACGACACAGGCTTGACGCAGATAGCGCCCGCATTTAAAAAGCCTTTGATTTCTGTTTGGGGCAGCACAAGCACGGTGTTTGGGGTGGCTCCATATTTCGGCAACACCGATATGCAATCAACAATTATTGAAGTGAAAAATCTTTCCTGCCACCCCTGCACAAAGTTTGGAAGAAACGAATGTCCGAAAGGTCATTTCAATTGCATGAATCAGATTGATGTGAGTGAGATTGTGAGGGCGGTTGAAGTGGCTAAGTGATGTGCTCAGCCTTACGAAAATTTATGTTTCTCGCAGAGGTTCTCTATCTTCGCCAAAGCAAAAGCACATCCTTTGCAAAAACGCGGGGCGCGGGAAAAAATTCACTCCATGATGCAAGCGTAGGAATCTTTACTTTTGAACTTTTCCCGACTTATGAAAAATACCTAATGAACAATGTTATATGAAACCAAGATTTAAAGCCCTTGAAACCATAGCGTTTATCCTTATTCTGTCTTTTTATGCACTGCTGCTGGC
>CAZSEG010000136.1:0-8222 GCA_964605875.1 uncultured Chitinophagaceae bacterium | reverse complement strand
TGGCTTTGGCTATTGTTGTGTTCAATGATTTCAAAGATACTTTTCGATAGCAATTCACAACCGCAAATGCCTATCTCTTTCAAATGTCAGCGTTGTGTTCAATGATTTCAAAGATACTTTTCGATAGCAATTCACAACACAATATATTCATAAATGCTTTCAACAGAAGTTGTGTTCAATGATTTCAAAGATACTTTTCGATAGCAATTCACAACTGTTTTCGCATTGTCATTAAACCGTTCGTTGTTGCTTTTCGTGTTTTGACGAAAAGAGACAATGATAGGATTTCCAATATTATTGTTGAAGATTTACGAAGTCGGGAAATTCCAAAATTCGGCTATTGCGTTGGCTTGAATACATTGATAAACATTAAATCATTTGTTGGTATCGAAACGGGTGTTTGGTATATGAACATGGGCTATCAAACCAAATGGAGGCAGGCAAATTTTGGTTACAATTGGAATGGCAGCGCATTTGAACCAATGAATGCAAGGCTGAAAATAATAGATGACTTTCATTACATAGGTATTCCATTAAAAGTAAATTTTACGGTGGGCAAAAGCAAAGTTAGATTTTTTGCGAGCGCAGGATTAGCTGTAAATTTTTTGGTGAGCAGCACAGTTACTTCCATTGTAAAAGATTATGAGGCGGAAAACGGCAAGCATACAAACTCAAACGACTATGACTATAACCGTGTAAACATCATGCCGCTTGCCGAGGCTGGTATTGATTACAAAATCAACAATCGAATGAATCTGAAAGTTTCACCAAGTTTCAGGTTTGGTGTAATAAACATCACACCATCCGATACTCCTATCGGAGCTTTTCTCTTTAATGGCGGAATCAATGTGAAGTATTACTTCGGGATTTGATGAATCACTAACAAAAATCCCCCACCGGAAATTCGATGAGGGATAGGTCAGGAAAACAAAACAGCAAATCAATATTTTACAAAGCGCGAACGGCTGTTGCCCTGGGTTACAAAGTACAATCCGGCAGGCAGATTACTGACATTAACCGATGGCTCTGTAATGCGCATCACCGCATGCCCGTTTATATCCGTTAAGATGACAGGTGTTGTTTTATCTTCTGTTTGAATGAACAACACATCGCGCACAGGATTAGGATAAAAACTAAAATGCGCGCTTTCGGTTTCATCAATGCCTATCACAACCGGTTGATATAAAAACTTATTGCTTTCGCCTTCGCAGCCATCTGCATTTTTCACCACCACATAATAATTGCCTGCCGAAGTGAGCGAAACTGTTTGCGCAGTTTGCCCCTGCAACAACGTGTCGTTTCTATACCATTGATAGGAACTGAACGCCTGCGTTTCGAGCTGCAATCCGTGTTGAGTGATGGCGGGATTCACATTGCCATCCAGAAAAACTAAAGCGACAGAATCAGTGGCAGGTTTTGCACAACCATTGATACTGCCTATTTGCACGCCATACACACCCGACTGCGTGGCGATAATGCTCATGCTGTTTGCACCGGGAATCGCCTGCCCATCTTTATACCATTGGTAACTATCGCCAAAGGTTGACGGAGCCAGCATGATAGAATCATTGCAGGATGGGTTTGGGTTGAAATAAAGAATTTCGGTGTTGGCATAAGCCGTTGGTTTTATTTCAATATCTGTAGAAATGGTATCGTAAAAAATCACACCTGATGTATCGTATCGAACAATACATGTTACGCTATAAGTGCCGGCTTGAGTGAAACTGTGCGCAGCATTTTTGCCCAGCGCAGTGTTGTTTGCAGACTGTGCATCACCAAAATTCCAAAACACAGAATCAATGCTGCTTAAATCTCTTTGAAGTTCAAACTGCGTGGGGCTTTGGGCGCAAACATTTGTATATTTTATATCGTTTGAAACCAATACAGAAGAAATGAAACCGGGTAGCCCAAGCAATGATACTCTACCATTTAGAAACGCTCCGTCAACCACCAGATTGCAGGCAGTACCTTTTTTGTTTGGATGGTTGATAACAGATAAATAGTTGGTTACCACACCACGCGCTATGTATATTTTTTCGTCAGGACCCAACTGAAGAAAGCCCGGAAAACCAACGTTCGGCTCCAGCGTTACAAGCGAGTCTTGCATCTGCTGCACGGTGTTGAGCGTTATATCAATCTGATAAATGGCGGGGCTTTGGTGATAGCTCACATACACAAGTTTACTGTTGGGGCTGAACTCTACTCCGTAAGAACCCATGGTGCCAAGACCCTGTGGCAATGTGATGCGCTTGAAATTGCTGATAATGCCCGTGCGGGTATCAAAGTCATACAGATTTACGTAGTAACCAATGTCGGCTGTTACAAGGTGTTTGCCGTTTGGCGACACTTTCATGCAACCATACATACTGCCAAATGGCGACAAGGCAATATCACTGAAATCGGACTTGACGGGCACGTTGGATATGCCGGATTCTGTAACTAAAAAGGCATTGAAATAAAAGGCATCGTTAGCATAGGTAATTATCCAGATGTCGCGTTGGTTAGCAGCATAAGCCGCAGTAACTTTTTCGGAAATATCATTCAGCGGGCTAATCGGAAAGCCTTGCAGAATAATATCTTTTTGACCGGGTACAATATCGCCATTACCATTGTCTAAAGTCATATCAATCACACTATACCTGTAGGGCATGGTGGTAACAAGAATGTACTGATTGGGTCTGCCCGCAAAAGGAATGGCAAGAATTTGAGTGTGCGTATCATTACCCGGCAAGCCACTGCCATTGGGCATCACGGCATGGTTGCGATTAAAAACCTGAATGCCGTTGGTGTAAAAAAGCAAGTTGCCTGCCGTGTCGCTCATGCTGGCTACACCTTCTGTATGCGTCATTGCACCATCAGTCAGCCCGATGGGTTGCGAGCCGCCAAAGCGAACTCCTGCATTTATTCCAAAGTACCAATTGTTTGCCATGTACTTACCTGCTTTGGTAGCGCACAGTGTAGAATCTCCATCCGTTTTTACCTGCCATTCGTGCACATCGTCAAAATTGGCAGAGGCATTGTCCTGCATCACCACGCGCACTTTGAAAATGTTTTTAGAACAACTCTGCGGACGGAACACCAGTTCATCAACACCTGATTTATATGGCACATCGTTTACGAACCATACGTAATTAGGTTGAAAACCATTGGGTGTAACAGATGATAAAACTTTGAACACAATAGCCGAATCCTGAACAGTATGTTTAATAAAAAATGAATCGGGCTGAACCGACAAAATTTTGGGCGATGACACGGCAGGCACTACGTCCGTAATGTGATAAGCATAAGCCCGCAATCCGTTATTGGTAATTACATGAAGGCTAAGCAGCTCAATTCCCGGATTAGAAACAGCAGTATTAGCTACCGATGTATTAAGACTTACATCTGCTTTGTAATACTCTATTTGATAAGCGCTCACCGCATTTGCAGTGCCACCCAAAAGTGTGTAAGATGTGTTGGGTGCTGTTCCTGCCGTGGTTACCACCGAGCCTTGAAAACTAAAATCAGATAAAACAGGATTAACACTCACGCTGTTTTCATACTTAGCTACCATCACTTGTATAGAATCAATAGAATACGAAAGGCTGTCGCGGTTAGCGGCTTCACTCAACAATACTTCATCAATAAGATTCAAATAAGTTTTACCCTGAAATTTAGCAAGGTTGTTAGCCAGCACACCCTCGCGCACAGCATCCACTTCGGCAGGTGTAAACGACATGGCTTCAAAGTAATCGCGGTGTCCTTGCGCAAATCCACTATTTATAATTTGGTTTTTAATAGCAAGCAAAGAGTCGGTGGGCACGCTGCCTGTTAGTCCATTGTTTGCCATAAACACCCTTAACTTTTGCCACTGCAAAATTCTGGCTTCCACCACTTTTCTTTTCAGCCTGTTTAGCTGCAACAGGTTAAACGATTGCAGATAACCGAAGTTGATGTTGCTGTCAATTACTGCACCCTGCAATCTTTCTAAAGTAAGCAACTCTGCCGCCAGCGCTCTTTCTTCAATATGCACAAGGTTTTGCAGCGAACTGATAAACACAGATACCGTGTCGTTAAACACTTTGCTGAAATCTAACCCCACAGAATCTAAAACAGCAATCGTATTGTAATCAAATCGAGGCGGGTCGGCTGCTATTGCCTTGTATCGTGCCTTGGCATTGTTCAACGCTACGTCTGCAGCCTGTGAAGCGAAATAGCCAAACGGTGCGCCTGTGGTGTTGGCATCTGCGGCAGCAAACTTTCCTAAAAGCAATCCTCCGCGATTGAGTTTTGCTGCGCTGTAGAAAAAATTCACACCTAAGCCTAAGCCAAACTCAGCAGCAAACAATGCATAATTCATTGTAGTGTAGCGGTCGTGTATCTCCTGCAACTTAGCAGCCTGTTCATCAGCCTCAAGCTTAATTCTGAAGACATTATCGTTTGTACTCACCAACCAATCTAAATTCGGATTGAGTGTACCCACCCCGATACCGCCAATGATTATCGGGTCGCTTGGAGACGGCACTATTATAAAAGTAAAATCAGGTCCGGGATTCATAAAACAATCAATGCCTGTATCAAATTTTCCATTGTTGTTCATGTCAATAATAATGTCATACTCACCATAACCTAAGTTAAGGGTAGAAGCAATCAACTCATCCTGCACATAACCGCAAGATATGAAGCTGGCAAGCGTGTTTGGGCTGCCGCTGTTGTCAAAGAGTGTGGTGCCATTGTATGACACTTCATCCACTCCACCATCGTTTGCAACTATATAAAGTGTTGCATACGAAAAAGGTGAAGTAAACGTGCAGCCTGTGATGTAAATGCCCTGAGCATAATTGGGATACTTAACTATCGTTCTTCCCATGTCTTCACCCGATCCATCTGTCAGCCAAATATTACAAGCGTAAATATTGCCATAGAATAATGTGAGGAGAACTGCGAGTAGATAAATGCACTTTTTCATTTGTATAGATTTTTGGCAATACTATTCAAATATAAAAAGGGCGACAATCACTAATATTAGGGAGGAACAAAAACAAAAATCCCCCATCGAAACTCGATGAGGGATTTGTATTCATGTCGAACATCGCATATCGCAATGTCGCAAATCTATTAGTGAAACTGTTCAGCCTCTGTGCTACCTGCCAAAGCAGTAGTAGAAGACTGACCTTGCTGCACCACATTTTGCACTGCATCGAAGTAGCCTGTACCTACGAACGACTGGTGTTTGATAGCTTTGAAACCATCTTTTTCCAATGCAAATTCGCGTTGTTGCAATTCGCTGAAACCTGCCATGCCGCGCTCAACATAAGCCTTGCTCAATTCAAACATTGAAGTGTTCAATGCGTGGAAGCCTGCCAAAGTGATGAACTGGAATTTGTAACCCATTGCAGCCAACTCCTCACGGAATGTTTCCATTTGTTTTACGTCCATGTACTTAGCCCAGTTGAACGAAGGCGAACAGTTGTAAGCCAACATTTTACCCGGATATTTTGCATGAATGCCTGCGGCAAATTCACGAGCCAAGCCTAAATCAGGATTACCTGTTTCCATCCATATTAAGTCTGCATAAGAAGCATAAGAAAGACCGCGGTCAATACCTTGCTCCAAGCCATTCTTCACATAATAGTAACCCTCAGGTGTGCGTTGACCGGTGATGAATTTATGGTCGCGAGGGTCAATATCGGAAGTGATTAAGTTAGCCGCTTCTGCATCTGTGCGCGCAATTACCAAAGTAGAAGTTCCGCAAACGTCAGCAGCCAAACGCGCAGCAACCAATTTGTTGATGGCTTCCTGTGTTGGCACCAATACTTTACCGCCCAGGTGACCGCATTTTTTAGCCGAAGCCAATTGGTCTTCCCAATGCACACCCGCAGCGCCTGCTTCAATCATGCCTTTCATCAATTCAAAAGCATTCAGATTACCGCCAAATCCTGCTTCTGCATCAGCTACGATTGGCACTAACCAGTCGCGCTGAGGTTCGCCCTCCATGTATTCGATTTGGTCTCTGCGCAACAAAGCGTTGTTGATACGCTTTACCACCGCAGGAACTGAGTTTGCCGGATACAAACTTTGGTCAGGATACATTTCGCTGCCCAGGTTTGCATCGGCAGCCACCTGCCAGCCCGAAAGGTAAATCGCTTTCATACCCGCAGTAACTTCCTGCACAGCTTGGTTGCCCGTCAAAGCACCCAAACCTGCAACCCATTCATCGGTATGCAAACGGTTCCACAATTTTTCTGCTCCCTGCTTAGCAAGCGAGTATTCAATTTGCACAGAGCCGGCAATATTGATTACTTCTTCCGCAGTGTATGGGCGAGTAACATTTTTCCAACGCGGGTTGTTTTCCCATTCTTTTTTGAGCGCAAGGGCTCTTTCAAGTTTTGTTGACATTGTTTTGTTTGATGTTTATTGATAAAAGATAAAATACTGATTTAGTGATTGTGTTTTTAAATAAAGCTAAGTCCTTCAATTTTATATTGCATAATCAGGCTGTCTTCCGTAATGAGTTTGTATTTATTTTCAATTGCCTGGCAAATTAAAATACGGTCAAAAGGGTCTTTGTGCAACACAGGTAATGATGACAGGCGCGTAAGGCAATTTTCATCAACAGGCAACGCCTCTATTTGATGTAATTCTCTTTTTGCAGACAAATAATTTGCCGCTTCTGCGGGAAAATCTAATTTCCCGTTTTGTTGTTTTATACAGCACTCCCATATTGATATTGCGCTCAGGTAAACGTCATTTTTTTCGTAAGAAATATAATCCCTGTGTTTAGCTTTCAATCTTTTGTCTCCACTGATATACCAAAGAAAAATATGCGTATCAATAAGAATATTCATTATCGGTAAAAAAGGTCAGTAATATCGTTTGGCAATGGTTCATTAAAATTATCCGGCAGCACAAATTCTCCCTTGCATAAGCCGAAAGGTCTTTTGCTGTTTTCTTTTATGGGTTCAATCAGGGCGATGCGCTTTTTATTACGCGAAAGCACAATGTTTTCCCCGCGCAGTATAATGCCCATATACTTCTGAAAATTTGAATAAAACTCATTTACACTAATAGCTTTCATAGAACTCGTTTTTACAGTTGTAAATATAGGTATTGTTTAAGACCTTCTATTTCTCCTGTATCTTCTAATATTTTGTCCCACACATAAATATGATTTTTGTCTCTTGCTAATGGCGGTATTGGATTCTCAGTTTTAAAATCAATAACTGAGAATGTTTTAAGGTCTGCACCATTTATGATACTACCTCTCCAATAAATAAAATTTTTGTCTTTGGCATATTGTGTTGAATCAAACGATTTGAAAGTGTGTCTGTCGCAGGTATCCAACTTAATTAGCTTTCGTCCATCAGATGTACGATAAAAATAAAACACTGAATGTTTGTCTGCCGCATATTCCCCATAAACTGTATAAGTGTCAAAGTCAATGTCATATTCCAATTGCATAAAAACCGCTCCCCAATCATTTTCACAAGTCAAGTAGTAAATATTATTGTCTTGCTTGCTCTTGTAGAAATCAAGTTCAATATGTTCCCACTTTGTGCTATCAAAGTTGTAATTGTCAAGGTTGCTAAGACATTCATTCTGATTTTTCCAATCAACTGTATCTGTGTTAACAGGGAAATTATCTCTGTTAGTATTTCCACACGAATAGAGTAGATGGATGCTAATGAAAAATAGATATGTCAGATGCTGTTTCATAGCATGACTGCTTTCGCAACTTTTATTCATCATCAGTAATCATAAAAATCATACACTTATCAGCGTTCTATTCTCAATCAATTTTATCGTAAGCAGGTAAGGTTAAAAACTCAAGGTACTCGTTCTGCAAAGCTAAATCATTGAACAGCTTAATCGCTTCCTCAAACCTTCCGTTGGCAAAAGCATTTTCGCCAACATATTGTTTGATGTTATCAATTTCGCTCGGTAAAATTTCGTTGTAAAGCGCAGCACTTATTATTCTACCGTCATCTAATTTGCTACCGTTTTTAATCCATTGCCAAACCTGTGTGCGAGAGATTTCGGCAGTTGCGGCATCTTCCATCAGATTGTGCAATGCAGCTGCACCCACACCGCGCAACCAGCTTTCTATATAAAGAATACCTACGTTGATATTCATGCGCAAACCAGCTTCGGTGATGGTACCATCGGGTGCAGTCAATAAATCTTTTTGCGTGTAAACTTCGCCTTCGCGGATCTGCTGGTCGAGCGACACGAACGGGAATTTG
>CAZSEG010000135.1:0-8320 GCA_964605875.1 uncultured Chitinophagaceae bacterium | reverse complement strand
AAAGCACAAACCGCTCACCGTTTGCATCGGGAGTTTTTAAAATCAGTCAAGTCTGAATTTCCTACCGCGCAATCACCACCGGCTTCACCTGCTGCACTGCGCCATTTTGGAAGCGCACATAATATAAGCCTTCGGCATAACCTTCATTTTCAAAACTTACTGTGTAGCTGCCTGCATTCATTTCGGCATCTACCAAAGTTTTTATTTGTTGCCCGTAGCTGTTGAACACCGAAACCATCGTGTGCCTTCCTGCAGTGGTAAACTGCACATTGGTATAAGTTGTAAAAGGATTCGGATATACCGAAACTAACAACTCACCTGCTGCCTGATTCAATTCGCGGATGGCAACTGCCGAACACGCTGCATTATCCACCAACGGCAGGCTTTGAAAGTTTTTCAACAAAATAGTAGAGTCAATAGTAGGTTTGGAAACGCACAGCCAGTCTTGCAACAGCGAAGCATACACCGAGCGGAAATCATATTGCATCGGCAGGTTGTCGTTCACCGAAGCCGATGAAGGAATAGTAGGGTTGTTACCCAAAATACCCGGCAAAACTTTGTTGCCGAAAATAATCATTGGCGCGGCAGAGCCGTGATCAGTACCCGCGCTGAAATTAGATTTTATCCTTCTTCCAAATTCGGAATAAGTCATGCCGATTACTTTGTCGGCAACGCCCAAAAATTTCAAATCTTCATGGAATGCTTTGATGGCATCCGAAACATTTTTCAATAAAGTTGCGTGGTCGCCAACAGTGGTATCGCTGCCGTCAGTTTGGTCAGCATGAGTGTCAAAGCCACCGATGTTTACTTTGTAAATTTTTGTTTTCAAACCACCGCCAATCAACCGCGCAACTACTTTTAAATTATCTGCCAACGGATTGTTTGCAGGGTAAGGTTTTTGCGTAGTTACAAGATTTGCCGCAGCTTTAACTGCATTGGAATAATCGGTGGTTTTTTGCTTGATGGTGCGGATGTAAGTAAGTTCTTTACCGTAAGGAATCTGAGGCACGGGGTCTTGAACGCCATTCAGAAACTGATAGAAAGTAGTAGGATCAACAATGGCAAAAGCCATATTGATGAACGGACCCATAAACATGGTTGAAACTATCGAGCCAACCTCAATGGCAAGCGGGTCGGGCATGGTGCTGTTCGGATAGCCGGACGGATAATTCGGATATTCGTAATTCAAATATCTGCCTGCCCAGCCGGTGGTTAAATATTCATTGGCATCGGAGGCTGTTTTCCAAATATCAATGGAGCGGAAGTGCGAGAAATTCGGGTCGGGATAGCCGACAGATTGCACCAAACGAACCTTGCCGTCATTATACATTTCCTGCAAGCCGGTCATTGCCGGATGTAATCCTGTTGTAGTATTTCCCTGCAAGCCCAAAACCTTGTTTTGCGGAATCAACACATTGGAGCGGGCAGTTGAAAGGTTGCTGTACTGGTCAATGGGAATCACGGTGTTCAAGCCGTCATTGCCGCCATTGAGTTCTATCACAACAAGTACATGGTCGTTGTTTGCGCGTCCTCCGGTCAATTCTTCCATCATCGGGCTTGCGCCAAATCCTCTCAACGAAATGCCGTTCAAAACAGTCGGCAATGCTAAAGCGGGTGCGGCTCTGCGTATAAATTCTCTGCGTTTCATTATGTTTAAATTGAAATATTTTTTATTGAATTAGCTCAACTGAAATTCTTCTAAACTGGTGATGTATTTGAATATGGTTTGAAGTTTGTCTGTTACCAATTTTTTCTTGGCTGCATTGCTTGGGTTGTTGATGTAGTCGAGCCAGATTTGTGTCCAATAGTAATTCGGTTGCCCAAACAAAAGCGAGAATTTAAGCACCGACTTCAGGCTGGCTGATGCAGGCTGCGTGAACACGTGTGCAAGCAGGTTGTTTATCAGCTTATCGGGGTCATCGGCATCGGGATATTGTTTTGCCCATTCGGCTGTATCCATAATCAGTTTAAAGTTGTTCTTTGTGATGCCGGCATAAATAAACACATCGGTTAAGCCGTTGCGCGAGGGCAGCGTTACGGTGTTAATCCACATTTCATGAAAAACAGGTTCTTGATAGTAAGCAGGCCAACCCGAAACACTTGGCGGCACAAAAATGGATTGTTGCAATACTGTTCCTCCGGTTACGGCAACCTGCTCCCACATATAATATTGCGTTTCAACATCGCTCGAAGACGGGAAGGTGGTTTTTGATTCGCGCAAAGTGCCTACCAGCAAATCGAGAGGCGGCTTGATGATTGCGCCAACATTGTAAGCATCAAAAAAATGCTCGCTTTTCAGCAAAAGTTCCAATGGTGCTTTAATGTCATAATTCGCATTGCGGAATGCGGTTGCCATCGGAGCAATCACATTGGTTTCTACAGCCGAATCAATTTCGTAGTAAACAAAAAAGCGATATAGCCTGCGGCAGATGTAGAGCGCGACTTCCTGCTGCGCAAAAATCATTGTCAGCAGTTCATCCAATTCCTGCTCACCTGCCGCGCCCGATTTTCCGGTAATTACGGTGTTGTTAAAGAAAGAAGAAAACTGCTTGTTGCCCGTGTCGTGTACGCTGCTGTTGAAAGTATATGAAGCATTGGAAGGCACAACAAGATAGCCCGTTAAAACCCTTGCTGCGGCTTTCACATCATCTTCGGTGTATTGCGAATTTGGTCCTTTGCCAAGCGTGAATAATTCCATCAGTTCACGCGCATAATTTTCATCGGGCGCGTATTTGTTGTTTCTCGTGCCGTTCAGGTAAACCAACATTGCCGGATCAACAGATATTGCTTTTGTAAGTGCTTTAAAATCGCCCAGACAGTTTTGGCGAATCGCGCTGATGTATTTGTATCCGAATCGTGCATCCTGATAAGTAGTGAGTTCGGTAGCAAAATGATTGTGCCAGAACAACACCATTTTTTCCTCAATGCTTCTGCCTTGATTCAGCATATTGCCAACCTCCCAAGCCATGAGCGAAAGGGCGCGTTTGGTGAGAAAGTTTGTATCCAATGGCGCATTAACCCACGTTTGCCCGAAAGGAACATTCGGGTCGGTTGCCGGAGCTACGCCATAATTATTTAACGGAGGCGAAGGCGCAGTGCCTTGCGTGAGCAATTCATCCACTGTCTGGCTCATGGTTTTTGCGGCAAAATATTCTATGTCGCTGTAAGCCGCGCCAAACATGGTTCTGCGCAGCAGGTGCGCCACTTCTTTTTGTGTCCATTGCCCGTTGTACTGCGCTACTCCGGTAGTGCTGCCGCGCGGGGCAACATCTTGCATGGTAACTTCTTCTTCCGGTAAAAATGCTGAGAGGAAATTTCTACGATTCATATTCCTGAAATGCTTTTGTATAATTGATTGACTTTGCGCGGGGAATTATCTCAGTGGAGATTTTGTAAAAAGTTTGTAACTGATTACTTAGCTAAAATAGAAGTTTAATTTGATGTAAAAAATTTGGCGAAATAATTACTGCCATCAACTTTCGCCAATTCTAAATTTCTTCAAAATTCAACCGGCAAATGAGCAAGCGGTTAATCTCACCAAAAAAGAATTTGACTTGCTGCTGTTTTTCATCGGCAATAAAAAACTAACCGTTACCTGCAACAAAACTTTGCTTGAAATTCTAATCAGCAATCTGCTTATCAATGCTATTGTTCACAACGTTGAAAACGGAAAAATCAATATGGATTTTTCAGCCAAAACACTAACTATTTCCAACACAGGCAAAACAGCATTAGACGCCCCCCAAATTTTTGAACGCTTTACTGTTTCATCTTCCGAAACCGCAAGCAGCGGTTTGGGCTTGGCTATAGTGAAAGAAATCTACAATCGCTATGAGTGGAGGGTGAGTTACGCTTTTGAAAGTGGGTTTCATTTGTTTGTAGTAGCCTTCTAACATTGGCAGTCTCTGGCTTTCTGAAAACGTGTCCTGCGCAAACGGGAATTGCTTTTACAACTTCACCGAAAGCGAACCACCGCTTACTACTTCAATGTCTTTTTCTATGGTGGTGTGAATCGTCTTCGCAAATTTAGAGCGATAGATTAAACGGTACTTGCCGGGTTGCAGCGCAATGGTTTCCAGCTTGGTTGTTTCATTCAGGTCATAAATCTTTTTCAATGCTTTTTTATCCTGAATAAAAATTGCGCCATATAATTCATAACTCTTGTTGAATGTTACCATGCCGGGCGCAGGCACTTTTATTGTAGTGGTTTTGCTTTGGTCAATACTGACAACCGTAGTTTGAATTACAGGCAATGTAAGCACTTCAATTTCATATTTTCCCGTCAAATATTTTTCGGTTGAATTTAAGGATTGCACGTGCAATGTTTGCGCATCGGCAGGTCTTTTAACTAAGCATTTAATTTTTTCTACCGAAGGTGATTTTGGTACGTTGCCATCAAACTTTACTTCCAGAAAACCCTGCGGAGCAGGTTGTGAAATCACGTTGTGAATATTGCGCTTCATCACCACGTTTTCAATACTTAATGGCGGAATGGTATGCACCGTAATGTTGTAAGCAAACAATGGAGAAATGCCAATGGTATCAGGCAAGCCGCGCGCATTCAGCGTATGATGAAAATGATACTTGGGAATTTTTGTTTTTGCATCAGCCAACGAAAACGCAACATCAGTTTCGGTAGGCTTTCCCGAAGCATCTAACAGATTGAGTTGAAAAGTTGTTTTTGCTACAGATTCATTCACCACCTTTTTTAATTGAGTTTTCAA
The DNA here is from genome assembly GCA_964605875.1 of uncultured Chitinophagaceae bacterium. Lineage (GTDB taxonomy): Bacteria > Bacteroidota > Bacteroidia > Chitinophagales > LD1 > UBA7692. The sequence goes on along the minus strand of CAZSEG010000135.1, from coordinate 3,596 downwards.
GTCCTCGCTTGTGGTAGTGTTTATCAGCTCGCCAATGCAGCCGAATTGTTGCTGTAAAATCTCCGGCAACTGAATGCCCAACACAATTGGTTTTAAAATAACATTGTTGCGTTGCAGCAATTGTGAAATCGCGCATGGGTCGCCACCGCAGCTTTCTTCGCCATCTGTAACCAGCACCAAAAAATTTCTGCTCACATCGCTTACCTGCGCAAAATCGGCAGCGCATTTTTCTAACGAATAAGCAATCGGTGTAACGCCATTGGGTTGAATATTATTTAACTTTTTGCGAATGGAAGTTGAGTTCACATTGCCGAAGCTCATTTCCAAACGCGAGTCGCGGCAGTTGTTTTCGCGCATGGGCGATTGGTGTCCGTAGATGCGCAACGCAAATTCCACGTTAGGCATTGCTGCAAGGCTATCGGTAAGCTCATACATGGTGTTCATGGCGGTTTGCCAGCGCGTGCCGCCTGTCCAACTTTTGTTCATGCTGTATGAAGCGTCAAGCAAGAACAAGATGCGCGTTTTCGGCACATCCTGCGCATGGATAGAAACAGTTAGAAAAAGAAAAATGAAAAAGAAGTACCTCAAAATTTCAGATAATTACACAACGCAATTATTACGAAATATTATTCTTTGCAATAAATCATTCTCTCAACAGTCATTGAATCCATGAAGGCAATTCACTTAGTAAAAAACGGCAAGGCAAGCGAAGCATTTGAAACACGCGATATTCCTGCGCCAAAACCAAAGGCGGGAGAAGTACAAATTAAAGTAGCATCATTCGGCTTGAACTTTGCCGATGTGATGGCGCGCAAAGGAATGTATCAGGATGCGCCACCAATGCCATGTGTACTCGGCTATGATGTTGCCGGTGTGGTGTCGGAAGTTGGCGAAGGAGTAACATCCTTAAAAGTAGGCGACAGAGTAACTGCCATGACGCGCTTTGGCGGTTATGCCGAAGTGGTAATTACAGACCAGCGCGCAGCGGCAAAAATTCCTGATGAAATGGACTTTGCTGCTGCAACTGCGCTTACCACACAATATTGCACAGCCTACTTTGCTGCTGCCGAAATGGTGAATTTGCACAAAGGCGATAAAGTGTTGGTGCATTCAGGCGCAGGTGGTGTTGGCACTGCGCTGATTCAATTTGCACTGCACAAAGGCTGTGAAGTTTTTTCAACTGCCGGCAGCGATGCAAAAGTTGCATTGCTGAAATCGGTTGGCGTGCATCATCCCATCAATTACAACACACAGGATTTTGAAACTGTAATTAAAAACATTACAAATGGTGCGGGCGTGGATGTGATTTTTGATGCAGTTGGCGGAAGCTATGTACGCAAAGGTTTTCGCGCTTTGGCGCATGGCGGCAGAATCGTTTGTTATGGCGCGGCAGATTTAAGCAACCGCAATATTTTCAGCAAGCTGAAAGCCGCGCTTGCTTTCGGCATTTACCATCCTGTTGTATTTATGATGAACTCTAAAAGTATGATTGGCGTAAACATGCTGCGCATTGCCGACCATAAGCAGGATGTGTTGCAACGCTGCCTCCAAAACGTAATTGAACTCACTAAACAAGGTGTATTCAAACCATCGGTTGGCAAGGCTTTTCCTGTTACAGAGTTGGCAACTGCCCACGAATTTTTGGAAGGCAGAGGCAGCACAGGCAAGATAGCATTGCTGTGGTAAAGCATCTCAAATTATTGTTTGAAAAAATTACTTTTGCTGCCCGCAATTAAAAACTGCATCGTTGTTTTAAGTAATGCCCGGGTGGTGAAATTGGTAGACATACCATCTTGAGGGGGTGGCGTCCGCAAGGACATACGAGTTCGAGTCTCGTTCCGGGCACTTTTCCTTCCTTCAACAATAGTTGAAAACTACTTACTTTTTTTTCGGTGGATACCAACTTCTTTGAGCAAAACTAAACAGTGGAATTAAAGAAAGTTGCAGCTATTGATATTGGTTCCAACTCGGTGCGTTTGCTGATTGTAAATGCAGTTGAAAACGGAACGAATACCCTCTTTAAAAAAAGCGCATTGATTCGTGTGCCCGTACGTTTAGGAGCCACAGCTTTCAGCGACCACAAAATTCCTAAGAAGTCGGTGGACAGGTTGGTGGATGCCATGATAGGTTTCAAGCACATTATGCGCGCCAACGAAGTGCTGCACTATAAAGGTTGCGCCACCAGCGCCATGCGCGAAGCAAAAAACGGCAGCGAAATTGTGAAGCGTATTAAGGAAGAAGCAGGCATTGACATCGGAATCATCTCGGGCAACAGCGAAGCAAAAATGATATTCAACAGCCAACATGCACAGGCAGGAAAGCTGAGCAACAACTGCTTGTTTGTGGATGTGGGCGGTGGCAGCACCGAGATAACCATTTTTGTAAACCATCAGCCCGTTGCGGCAACTTCATTCAACATCGGCACCATTCGCATTTTGCAGAATCAGGTTACAAAAGATGATTGGAAAGGCATGAAAGTATGGTTGAAAAAGGAATTGAAAAACGTTCATAATTTTTCGGTAATCGGCTCAGGTGGAAACATCAACCGCATTTCAAAAATTGCGCAACTGAAACCCGGCAAAGCAATGAGCTATGATTTGCTGAATGAAATTGTTATGCATATAAAATCTTATTCGATGGATGACAGAGTTAAAATCCTTGACCTGAATCCTGACCGTGCAGATGTAATCATTCCTGCGGGCGAAATTTTCCTTACGCTGATGAAGTGGACAGATGCCAAAAAATTATTTGTGCCTAAAATTGGTTTGGGCGATGGCATTGTGCGCGAAGTGTATGATGAATACAATAAAGGAATGAACAGTTTGTTGAAGTGAACTAACGTGAGTTAAGTATTTAGTTGTTACAACTATAAAAAATTAACCACATAGAAACATAGTTGAGTGTTGGGAGGTGAGGGGTGAGAGGTTGTTTGCGCAAGCAAAAACTCTGTGTTCTCCACTACTCTGTGTGAAATTAAAAAGATTAGAGTTTACATAATCAGTTCTTTCTTATTGTAATCAACTATGTTTCTATCCCGCTTTTTGGGACAAGTTGTGGTTAAAATTTATACTTTACGAACTTGCTTTAAACAAAAAAAGGGCTGCATTGCTGCAACCCTCCTCTGACTATGGATCTTGGGGTATTTGGGATTAGTGGTTAAAGGTCGTGGTTAAAGGATTCAGGGGACCTGGGATGGCGGCTTTAGAATCCGTGGTTTGGGATTAGGAATATTTTAATTGCTTGCTAATTCGATGCTTGGGAAAGTTCTTGTTGAACCGTCTTTGCCAACCGTTTTAATACGGTAGTAGCTCACTGTGTTGTTCGGCAAAGGATATTTGTCGGCACGGAAAACATAGTTGCCGTCTTCAATGTCAGCGCCTTCTGTTTGAACATATTTTACCTGACTGAAAAATTCGCCTCCGTTACCGCTTCTTTCAATCACGATGTGGTCGTATTGAGCCATATCCTGTGCAAGAATGTGTAAGGCAACTTCACCTTTATTACGCTCAATTTCCAAAGCTACTTCTGCGTTGGCATCCTTGAAGGCGTGTTTTGCACCGGGGTTGGTAGCGAAAGCACAAACAGAGAAGGTTGTT
>CAZSEG010000134.1:6928-8399 GCA_964605875.1 uncultured Chitinophagaceae bacterium | reverse complement strand
GCAACAACAGAGCCGGAGGCGGAGGCGGTGGCGGTGCTTATTCAAGCCGCACTATCAATGTAACACCGGGTACATCTTTTACATATCGTGTTGGTGGTGGCGGTTGTGGCGGCACAGGGCGCGGAGAGAATGAGAGTGGGGATCATGGTGGAGACGGAGGCAACAGCACTTTTGTTGGAACAGATGCAGCAAGTACACCAATCAATATGGCGGCAAATGGCGGACAGGGAGGAAGAAGAGGGGTCAGTTGCAGCTCTTCTGTGGCAGGTGCTTCTACCGGAGGAGCAGCTTCAGGGGGAACAACAAATACTGCGGGTACAGGCGGTGGTGCAGCCCAAGCAAATGGATCTCGTATAGGTGGAATCGGTGGAGCAGGAGCGGGTACTTTGGGCGGTGCGGGAGGCACAACCGGAGTTAACTCCACTAATCCGGGTGCCACGTATGGTGGCGGTGGCGGTGGTTGTGGCGACTGTAATGGCGCACGCGGTGCGCAAGGCATATTATTTATTACCTACAACACACCCGTTGTTTTACCTGCCACACCAACAATTACAACTACACCGCCAACTTGCACAACAGCAGGCAGCAGCACAATCAGCAACTATGACCCTGCAATGACATACACATTTACACCTACGGGTCCTGCAGCAGGAGCAGGCGGTGCAATTACAGGTATGACAACCGGAACAAGCTACACGGTAGTGGCAAGTCAGGGAAGCTGCAATTCAACACCAAGCGCGGCTTTCAGCAATGCAGCGCAAACCGCGCCACCTGCCGCGCCAACGGTTACAACCACTCCGCCATCATGCACGGCAGACGGCAGCAGCACAATCAGCAATTACAATGCAGCATTGACTTACACGTTCTCTCCTGCAAGTCCTTCGGTAGGCGCGGGCGGAGTAATAAGCGGAATGACCGCAGGAACAAGCTACACGGTTGAAGCAAGCGATGGAAGTTGTAATTCAACACCAAGCGCGCCTTTCAGCATTGGCGCACAATTGCCTACACCGGCTGCGCCAACGATTGCAACTACACCGCCAACCTGCACGGCAGATGGCAGCAGCGTTATCAGCAATTACAATGCAGCTCTGACTTACACTTTCACGCCCGCAAATCCTTCGGTGGGCGCGGGCGGAGTAATAAGCGGAATGACGGCAGGAACGAGCTATACAGTTGTGGCAAATGACGGAACTTGTAATTCATTGTCAAGTGCAACGTTCAGCAATGCAGCGCAAAGTGTGCCGCCTGCTACGCCAACGATTGTAACCACACCGCCATCTTGCAGCGCAGACGGCAGCAGCGTTATCAGCAATTACAACGCAGCTTTGACTTACACTTTCACTCCTGCAAGTCCTTCGGTAGGCGCGGGCGGAGTAATAAGCGGAATGACAACCGGAACAAGCTACACCGTTGAAGCAAGCGATGGAACTTGTAATTCCACGCAAAGCGCAACATTCAGCAATGGCGCGCA
>CAZSEG010000134.1:0-6918 GCA_964605875.1 uncultured Chitinophagaceae bacterium | reverse complement strand
GGATGCGGGTTCAAACAATATTGGCAACAGCGCGGATGTTACCGTTACACAAGGCAGCTATACAGTAGTTGCTACTGATGCAAACGGCTGCACGGCTACTGCTAATGCCACTGTTACGGAAGCAACAAGTTTAACGGTGGTTATCAATGGCACATTGAGCTATTGCCCGGGCGGCAACACAACGCTCACGGCAAGCGGAGGAACAAGTTTCGTTTGGAGCAACAGCAGCACTTCACCGGACATTACGGTAACACAAGGCACATACTCGGTTACAGCATCTGATGCAAGCGGATGTACCGGAACTAACTCTGCTACCGTAACAGAATTTACAGCACCAACCGCAACTGTCAGCGGTGCGTTGAGCTATTGCCCGGGTGGCAACACAACGCTTACGGCAAGCGGGGGAGCAAGCTATATCTGGAATGATGCAGGCAGCAGCACAACGCCCGACATTACTGTAACGCAAGGAAACTATACAGTAACAGCTACCGATGCCAACAGTTGCACGGCTACTGCCACAGCCAACGTAACAGAAAGTGCGCCACCGACAATAACCATCAGCGGTGCATTAAGCTATTGCACGGGCGGCAACACTACCATAACCGCAAGCGGAGGCAATGCGTACTTGTGGAGCAACGGAGAAACTGCGGCATCAACCACAGTTACGCAAGGAACATACACCGTTACCGTTACCAACGCAACAGGCTGTACCAACACAGAAAGTGTAACCATCACCGAAAATTCGGGTGTTACGGCAGACTTCAGTTTCACGCCCGAATGTGCGGGTAAAGAAGTTCAGTTTCAGAATCTTTCTGCCGGAGCAACCGACTATTCATGGAACTTTGGCAATGGAATAACTTCAACAGATTTTTCTCCTTCCGTTACTTACAATTCAGGAGGCAGCTTTACGGTTACACTCACGGCTATTGCCGGAAATTGCAGCGAGGTTGCAACACAAACGATTGTGATTGCCGACAAGCCGGTTGCAAACTTCACAGCCAACCAATTAAACCTGATTCAAAACGAAACGGGACTTGAAATAATCAATAACAGCACGGGCGCAACATCTTGGTATTGGACGTTTGGCGACAGCACCGCGAGCAGCGAGTTTGAGCCTGTTCATTTCTACAGCCAAAAAGGTGTTTACAATGTTTCGCTGATTGCTTCAAGCGCAGGCGGTTGCAGCGACACGCTCACCAAATCGGCTTGGGTGAAAGTGGTTGAAAAATCGGCATTGTATATTCCTAATCTTTTCTCGCCAAACAATGATGGCGTAAATGATTTTTTCAAAATTGAAGGCGGTGGTTTCAAACAGGTTGATTTGAAAATATTCAACCGTTGGGGCGAAAAGATTTTTGAAACAGATAATGCCAATATCGGTTGGGACGGCTACGCAGGTGGCGAAAAAGCACTGCCCGGCATTTATGTGTATCATCTCACAATCCTTTACGAAACGCTGAATACCACACAACATACAGGCAGCATTATATTGGTGAGATAAGTATGCAATTGGGGATTTGAACGGGAATTTTAATGATATACGATTTTCGATATGCGACCGCTTCGCTTTGCGATGATCGAAAATCGCACAGTCGCATATCCATTTTTTCATCCCGTTTTATGTATAGATTTATCCATTCTAATTGATGGTTCCATGCTTAAACCGATGCTCAACTATGCAGACGAATTGCTGCAAATAGTTTATCCGGCAATCTGCAATGCTTGCGGAGAGCAGCTTTCACGAAACGAATCCATTATCTGTTTGAAATGCCAAACTGCATTGCCGCAAACAAACTACTGGAACGTTCGTGAAAATAAAATGGAACGCCATTTACAAGGCAGATTTTCATTTGAATATGCTGTTGCGCTTTACCACTTTTCGAAAGAAGGCGGTGTTCAAAATCTTTTGCACGAATTGAAGTATAAAGGCAAAACGGGAGTCGGTTTTTTTCTTGGTGAAATGTTGGGCGAAAAGTTAGCCGAATCTGATTTGCCAAAACCGGATGCGATAATTCCATTACCGCTTTTTTGGAAAAAAGAAAAGCAACGAGGCTACAACCAAAGTCAGTTTTTTGCCGATGGAATAAGCACTGTTTTGAAAATTCCCGTTGCATCAAAAGCAGTGAAAAGGATTCGCGAAAGCGAATCGCAAACGCGCAAAAACCGTTTTGACAGAATCGAAAATGTGGAACACATTTTCCGGCTGAAAGACAATCATAAAATAGAAAACAAACACATTCTTTTGGTGGATGATGTACTCACAACAGGAGCAACTATCGAGGCTTGTGCTGACACGCTGCTGAAAGCAAATAATGTAAAGCTAAGTATCGCAACCATTGCCGTTGCTTAACCCAAAAAACCTAATCCTGTTTGAATGGAATATACGCTTCAAAGGTTGTACCCTTATCCAATTCTCCATCTACAGAAACATCACCGCCATGCGCATTGATAATGATTTTCAGGTAGCTCAAACCAAGCCCGAAGCCTTTTACGTTATGTATGTTTCCTGTTGGAACGCGGTAAAATTTTTCAAAAATCCTGCGCTGATGTTCGCGCGAAATTCCGATGCCGTTATCTTTAATGGTGATAAAAATTCCATGCTGCGAACTGCGCGTACTCACTTCAATTTCCAACTCCGAATCCTTGCGGTATTTCATCGCATTGTCAAAGATGTTGTAAAGCGCGTTCGACAAATGAAATTTATCGCCAACAATATCCGCCTTCGCTGCGCTGAAACGTTTCACTAAAATTCCATTTTCATTTTGCAAACGAAGCGAAAGCGAGTCGGTAATTTCATTCAGCAATTCGTGAATATTCAGGTTTTCTTTTTTCAGTTTAAACTCGCCTCTGTCCAACCTTGCAACCTGCAACACATTTTCGATGTGTCCGCTCAGGCGTTTGTTTTCTTCTTCAATAATGTGCGCATAGTTTTGAATCTTCTCTTTATTGCCTACAATTTTATCGTTCAGCAGCATTTGGCTTGCCAGCGAAATGGTGGACACAGGCGTTTTAAATTCATGCGTCATGTTATTGATAAAATCGGTTTTCAAATCATCCAATTTTTTCTGACGAATGATGATATAAAGCGCACCGCCAAACGAAGCAACGATAATTAAAATGAATGCAAGCGAAGCGCTCAGCATCAGCCACATACTTTTGAAAATAAAACTTTCCTTGTTTGGAAAATGCACAATCAGAATCCCCGAATTTTCATAAAAATCATTCGGAAAAAGCGGGATGGAAAAGAAGTTTACAAACTCCGCACGGGTAATGTTTTCAAGGTTTCCAAACAATTTCTTGTCGTTTGAATTATCAAAAACCGCATACTGAAAATTGGTGTCAATGCCTTCTTTCAAAAACTCTGTTTTCAATAAAAGTTCTGTAAGCTGCTGATTGGTTTTTTGCGCAAAACATTTATCCTCCAGCATAAACTGCATTGCCAAATCCTGAAACATTCGGTTGTATTTTCTGAATTGGTATTCTATCAGCAACCGCTCGCGCTCTTCGGGAGTTGCAAAGCGGCTGATGTCAGCCTGTGTGTTGCCGTGAATACCTTTTGCATGGTCTTGAAGATATTCTATGCTGCCAAAAAATTTACTTACAAAAGAACCCGAAGTATCTGTAAAACCGAACTTCATGGCGTGTTGCCCTGCGGAATCAATCAGCGAAAATTTCGGGTTAAAAGTTTTGATGGTTTGCACCGTGTCGTACATCCGCGACATAGCCATACCCAAATCTGGCAAGCCCGTTTGCGAAAAATACAACACCGCTTCATTGCGTTCCAACTGTTGCTCCACCATCGAAAGCGCAATCATCACCCCTTGGTCAAATTTATCTTCGCGCACATGGTAGCTCTGCTTCACCCAGTTAAACTGAATGTAAACCAAACCTGCCAACGCCATCAGAATTGCAAAACCGATAACCGTAACCCAACGAATTTTCATAAGCTGCGAATATACCTGCGAATGAAATGAAGAAAATTTGCTTAACGATTGTTGTGGGAAATAATTATGAAACTGTTCTTCCGACCGCTCACAATAAAAATCAGTGTTGCATCAAGAAAGTTTAGGGATTTTTTTGCATGAATAAAGCAAAACTATTACCTGATTAAAGTCGCGCTTCCCTTCGCCAATTTAGCCGCAGGCGAAGCGAAAGTGGTATATTCAATTGAATAGGTAAACACTCCGTTTGGTGATGGAACATTGGTGAATTGATTTACGCCATCCCATTTAAAATCAATGCTATTGCTTTCAAAAACCTTGTTGCCCCACCTGTCGAAAATGCGCACATCCAAGCGGCTAAGAGCCTTAGAAGTGATGTAGAAAAAATCATTTACGCCATCACCGTTTGGCGTAAAAATATTTGGAATGATGACCTCGCCTTCATCCTCCACAACTTCAACCGTAACGCTATCCGAAAGCGAACATCCTTTGCCGTAAGCTACCGAAACAAAATATGTGGTCGTGCTTTCAGGCTTAGGAAAAGCTGTTAAAGAATTATCACCTGATTGTATAAAAGGCAACCATTTTACAGAGGTTACGGGCAATGATGTTTTCACTTGCAACTCGGCAATTTCGCCTTTGAAAATTGTAACATCATTGCCCAAATCAATCTGCGGGTTATCGTAAGAAGCAATTACAATTTGTGCCGAAGCAGTGCAGCCTCCGGCATCGGTTACGGTTGCCGAATAGCTTCCCGCAAAAAGATTGTCGGCAATGTTTGATGTGATGGAATTGTTATGACTCCAAGCGTAAGAATATGGAGCTAATCCACCGCTTGCTTTCACTTGCAAAACACCGTTGCTTGCACCCGGACACAAAGAATCAAACGGAAGAAAACTAACGGAAGGCGCGGGAATATCGCCAACATTTACAGCCGTTTCGGCAGTGCATCCGACAGCATCCGTTGCGGTTACAGAATAGGAAGTATTTCCTGCAAGCTGGTTGATGTTTTGGGTAGTTCCGCCTGTGTTCCAAATGTAAGTATAGGGTGGTGTTCCATCGGTTGCAATTGCCGTTGCCGCGCCTGTGTTGCTGCTGCAATTATCATCCGTTGCAGTAGCCGAAACAGCCACCGAAGTTGCCGGACCCGATATGGTTATTGCGGTATCAAACGGAGTGCAAACACCATCATTGACAGTAACGCGGTATGTTCCTTTCGCAAGGTTTGTTGCGGTGTTGGAATTTAGCGTTGCGTTATGACTCCATTTGAAAGAATAGTTGCCGCTGCCGCCTGTTACTGAAATAATTGCACTTCCTGTTTCATTCAAGCAATCATCATCTGTGGTAGTGATAGAACTGACAGATGAAAAACTTGTAACATCCTGCAACACAATATTCTTCACGGTGTCGCTGCATCCGGCAATTTCATCGGTGAGAATAAAAGTGTAAACACCGCTTTTCAAACCGCTTAAAATTGAAGCGTTGGTTGATAAAGGTTGCCCGTCTTTCAGCCATGTAAAAACACCCTTGTAGCCTGTGCCTGCGCCAATTATAGAGCCATTGCCCAAGCCGCAGGTTGGTTGTGTAATGCCGCCAAGCGAAGCCTTCACAACACCCGATTCAATCCTGATATTTTTTGAACCCGGACATGATGGATTTATGTAGGTAACGGTATAAGTTTGGTCGTTAAGCGGAGCAACGTGAATGGTATCACCGGTTCTGTTGGCAGCTAAATCGCCACCGCTCCATTCAAACGAGCCTCCAACCGGCTGAGCACTTGCCTGCAATACAACGGTTCTGCCCGAGCAAATTGTATCATTTGGCGAAGCTGTTATCAGAATAGTTGCAGCATCTTCAACTATAAAAGTTTTAATAATTGAATCAACCTTTCCTGCGGAAAATATGGTAACAGAATAATTGCCTGCCGGCAAACCCGTAACCGGATTTGTTGAAGTGCCATTGCTCCAAACGTAGCTGTACGGCTGCGTTCCGCCCGAAACAACCGCCTGCGCACCTCCGCCATTTACCGCGCAATTAGTGTTTTGCACATTGATTATGACATTCAATGCCTGTGCATTTGCAACCATCACACCGAAAACAAAAACAAGAAAAAGTAAGCTACGCATTTTTGAAAGAGGCGCGAAGATAAGGCAGCAGCAGGCTAATACTTTAATATAAAGTGATAATAATTTACTGCGTGTTCAAAGCCTCTTTCTTTTCAAAGAAATGAGGATAATGCACTTTCAGTTCCGACACAAAAAGTTCGTAAGGAAAATCGGCAAACTGTCCGTATTCATGCAGGTATTCCATGTATTGCTGACCTTCTCCATTAAACTGCTGAAAAATCGAATCGTTTTCTCCGTCAAAATCAAGTGAGGGAACATTAAATTTTTCGCATAAACTCTTATTAAAAGCAGGCGTACATTTTACCCATTTTCCATCCAATAAAAATTCATTGTATCCGTGAAACACAAACTTATCGCTGCGCAAACGTTCGCGAAATTTTTCGGTGGAAATATGATTGCGCACAATGGAAAATCCTAAGCGCGAAGGAATATTGTGAACCCTGCCAACAGCCGCCAGCAGCAAAGATTTTTCGACACAGTAACCCGACTTTCTTTCCAATGTAAGGCTTGCAGAAATCATTTTCGGATTCAGTACCAAATGATAGGGCGAATACAAAATTTCATCACGAACTGCATAGTATAAATCAACTACTTTTTCTTTATCAGTTTTAGATGAAGAAGTAAACTGATGTGCAAACTCAATAACTGCGGGATTTTCCGAATCAATAAATGGAGTGGGCTGTAAGTATTCTGTCATAAATAAAATTCACTGATTAGAACGCAAAGTTACATCAATATATTTTGCAAGCAATGATTACACGGATTTAGGGATTACGCTGATTATAGATTTACCATTTACGGATTGACGATTTACAGATTGAAACAGCCATTCGCCTTTTCAATCTGTAAAT
>CAZSEG010000133.1:5170-8417 GCA_964605875.1 uncultured Chitinophagaceae bacterium | reverse complement strand
ATTTCCTTGTTACTTAGCGCAAGCAGGTTCTTTCCTTCAAAAATAATTTCGCCTTCGTGAGCAGGCACTAAACGTAAAATTGTTCTGCCCAAAGTTGTTTTACCGCAACCCGATTCGCCCACTAATCCGAGCGTTTCACCGGGGTAAACATCAAATGAAACATCATCAACCGCCTTTACATAATCCAACGTTTTGCCCAACCAATTCTTTGTGGTCGGAAACCATGTTTTTAAATTCTTAACCTGCAACAAAGGTTGCTGTTGAAGCAGTTTTTCTCTGCGGGTATCCGTTACACTCTGGTCAATTACAACTGCATTGATAGCCTGCTCAACCGTGGTATTCAACTCTTCGATTGTACCATCTTCTTTTTCGCGCATAAAGTCCACCACCGTAGGCAACTTGCTCAAACGCTTACCCAATGGCGGGCGACAAGCCAATAAACTTTTTGTGTATGGATGTTGCGGGTTGCTGAAAATTTCCAACACCGTTCCCTGCTCTACAATTCTTCCTTTGTACATCACCAACACGCGGTCGGCAATTTCTGCAATCACACCAAGGTCGTGCGTGATAAACATAATGGCGCTGTCAATCTCCTGCTTCAACTGATACATCAAATCAAGAATCGTTTTCTGCACCGTTACATCCAAAGCAGTGGTCGGTTCATCGGCAATCAAAATAGAAGGGTTGCAGCTCATCGCCATCGCAATCATCACGCGCTGTTTCTGCCCGCCCGAAAGCTGATGCGGATAAGCGTCAATCACGCGCTGCGGATTAGGAAGCCGAACCTTTTCAAACATTTGCAGCGTGATGTCTTTCGCCTGTTTTTTGGTAACTTTCTGATGCAGCAAAATAGCTTCCATCACCTGGTCGCCACAGGTAAACACCGGATTAAGCGAAGTCATAGGCTCCTGGAAAATCATGGCAATTTCGTTGCCGCGATATTTTCGCATATCCTTATCGTCAATCTTGGTCAAATCAACCTGCTTGCCATCGCGCGTGTTATACAGGATTTGCCCGCCCGAAATTCTGCCCGGTGGGTTAGGTATCAGGCGCATGACAGACAATGAAGTAACTGACTTACCCGAACCGGATTCGCCAACAATACCAATGGTTTCGCCTTTGTTGAGTGTAAAACTTACATCGTTTACCGCCTTAACGATTCCGCCATCAGTTTTAAATTCTGTTACAAGGTTTTTTACGTCTAAAAGAAGTTTGCTCATGTTGTTGAAAGAGGGGCAAACGTAATGTAAAATCAGAGAGGAGAAAATAGAAAATAGAAAGCGGAGAATAGAAAGCAGAAATCAGAGAACAGAGAACAGAAAAAAGTGAGCAGTAAACAATCCGTTTAATCCATAAATCTGCGTAATCATTGCTTGCGAGAAGAAACGGAGAACAGAAAACAGAGTGTGAAAATTCAAAAAAGAAGAAAACATTCACTAAAACATCACAACTCCGGCACTTTGGTTTCAAGCCTGTGCTGCAAATCAGCCAACACCATTTTGCGCCATTCTTCGCTGCCTTCGGCAGCAGCAAAACTTGCTTTGTATTCCGTAATATCCAACAATTCAAGATTCAGTTTCAGCGTTTTGAAAACATGATAAGCCTTTTCACCGGGTGCATGAACATGATGCAAGCCACCACTGTATGCAATCGCCATTTTGCCCGAGTGCAGACACTCCAACACATCCACCACTCCTCCTCTGACGGTCATTTTTTCGCCATTCAAATCCAAGCCGTTTCTGCGTTTCATTCTTCCTTCGGGCGCAATGGCAATAACGGAATCCGGTGAAAGCGTTTTCATAAAATTATCCCAGCTTTCATCGCGCTTGCGCGTAATGGGAATTATCTGCGGACTCAGCAGTTTGTACAAAAAACCAACAAAAGGACGATTCAATGTTTTATCTGCGCCCGGAGCTATCAGCTTTTTAGAAAGTCTGCGTAAAAAACTGATGGGCAAAAACCCAAGATATACCGGTTCTAAAAGTGAAGTGTGATTGAGAAAAACTATCAGCCGTATTTCGTTCCACGCCACATCGGGATTGTTGTCGGGCCAACCGATTTTGAACTTAAAAAGCAGATTGGAAATGCCTTTAACCAATAACAAAGCCAAAAAACTTAGAAGGCTACGCATCATATTTTATTGTGATGCCAATAATAAAAGAAAGTTCGCAGGCTTTTTAAAACTATGACGAAACACAGCATTAAGACAAATCATAACTAATACTAATCAACGGAACATTGAAGCGCGGGTGTTCATCAGCTTTAATGCTGCCCCATGTAAACTCTGACCTATTATTCAGCATATCGGCTACCCATTGTTCAAAGCTAATTTCATATCCTTTGTCGCATACAAAATCAAATGAAACTCCTTTTAGTTTTTTCTTGTCAAAGTATATTTCAAGGTGAAAGGTTTTGTTATCAAATTTTATTCCTTTCATGTCAATGGATTGAAACAAATTGTAGCTGTCTGTTTCAATAAATGGAATTGCATTTTCTGCCAACTGTTGCTTTACCTCCTCAAAAACCATGCCGGGCTTTATTTCTAAAGGACGGACTACGTACAAATGTCCGTTCGTTGAATCAAATGCTTTCATGTGCTGTAATTTATTTACGCAAAAGAAAAAAAGGCTGCGATTCCTCACAGCCTTTTCAATATTACAATAGGATTAAATCTTAGTTTTTGCTTTCTACAACCACATAAGAACCTACGTGACCCGGAACTGCGCCTTTTACGAGCAACAAGTTCTTTTCTGCAAGCACTTTCACAACAACCAAGTTTTGAACTTTCACACGTTCGCCACCCATTCTGCCGCCCATACGCATACCTTTTACAACACGGCTCGGGTCGGATGATGCACCGATAGAACCCGGAGCGCGTAAACGGTCGTGCTGACCGTGAGTGCCCATTCCCACACCACTAAAGCCGTAGCGTTTTACAACACCCTGAAAACCTTTTCCTTTTGAAGTGCCGATAACGCTTACTGTTTCGCCATCATCAAACAATTCAGCATCCACAGTGTCGCCCAAACCTGCCTGCAAATCGAAATCCCTGATTTCAACCACTTTGCGTTTTGGTGTTGTGTTAGCTTTTTTGAAATGTCCTTTCAAAGCAGCAGTAGTGCTTTTTTCTTTCTTTTCATCGAATGACAACTGGATAGCATTGTATCCGTCTGATTCTTTTGTTTTAACCTGTGTTACCACACAAGGTCCGGCTTGAATAACTGTTACTGCTACTTGTTTGCCATTG
>CAZSEG010000133.1:4720-5160 GCA_964605875.1 uncultured Chitinophagaceae bacterium | reverse complement strand
AAAATGCTCGTCATTCCGACTTTTTTACCGATAATTCCTTTCATGTTTATTGTTGTTTAGAGGAATCGCGAATCGCTTCGGGATTCATAAATGAAAAAATATTTTTCTTGAAAAACTACGCTTTGATTTCAACCTCAACGCCACTTGGTAATTCCAACTTCATCAAAGCATCCACTGTTTTTGATGTAGTAGAATAAATATCCAGCAAACGTTTGTAAGTACACAACTGAAACTGCTCTTTCGAGTTTGAGTTTACGTGCGGACAACGGTTCACCGTAAAGATTTTTTTCAATGAAGGCAACGGCACGGGTCCGCTTACGGAAGCGCCTGTGCTTTTCACTGTTTTCACGATTTTCTCTGCGCTTTTGTCCACTAGATTGTGGTCGTAGCTTTTTAATTTGATTCTGATTTGATCTGATTTTTTTAAATTTTGTAACATC
>CAZSEG010000133.1:3830-4710 GCA_964605875.1 uncultured Chitinophagaceae bacterium | reverse complement strand
GATTCTGATTCTTTGGCTCATAATTTTGTAAAGAACGTTGTTTATTAAAATGTTATTCCTCTTCGATTTTAGAACTTCTCTTACCTTGGTTTTTAGCCATGATTTCTTTTGCAACACTGTCCGGTGCCGGTTGGAAACTGTGGAACTCCATAGATGAAGTTGCACGACCGGAAGTTAATGTACGCAATTGCGTTACATAACCGAACATCTCGCTCAAAGGCACTTTCGCCTTGATGATTTGCGCGTTTTGTTTCGCTTCCATGCCTTCCATGATACCTCTTCTGCGGTTCAAATCACCGACCACATCACCTGTGTTTTCTTCCGGTGTTACCACTTCCAATTTCATGATTGGCTCCAACAAAACAGGACCCGCTAATTTAGCAGCAGTACGGAAAGCAAGTTTTGCACACAATTCAAATGATAAAGAGTCAGAGTCCACTGCGTGGAAAGAACCGTCAAACAAGCGAACTTTCAAACCGTCCACTTCGTAGCCGGCAAGCACTCCGGTTTTCATCGCTTCTTTCATTCCTTTCTCAACGGCAGGAATAAATTCGCGAGGAATAGAGCCTCCAAAAATATCGTTTACAAACTCTAAACCTTCTTTATTTTCGGTTGAAGGTCCGATTTCGATTTGAATATCAGCAAATTTACCGCGACCACCCGATTGCTTTTTGTAAACTTCACGGTGTGTAACTGTTTTGGTCAAACGCTCACGGTAATTAACCTGTGGATTACCTTGATTACATTCTACTTTGAACTCTCTGCGCAAACGGTCAACGATAATTTCCAAGTGCAATTCACCCATTCCGGCAATGATTGTTTGCCCGGTTTGGTCATCGAAACTCACTTTGAAAGTAGGGTCTTCTTCTGCCAACTTAGA
>CAZSEG010000133.1:0-3820 GCA_964605875.1 uncultured Chitinophagaceae bacterium | reverse complement strand
CGACATACCCAATTTATCCATGTCCTTTTGGCTCTTAGGCTCGATAGCCAAAGAGATAACCGGCTCAGGGAATTTCATGCTTTCCAACACGATAGGATGTTTTTCATCACAAAGTGTATCGCCCGTGCGAATATCTTTGAAACCCACACCCGCAGCAATATCACCCGCTTCTACACGCTCGATAGAGTTTTGCTTGTTTGCGTGCATTTGGAACAAACGTGAAATACGTTCTTTCTTTTCTGTACGCATGTTAAAGATATACGAACCTGCATCCAAGCTACCGGAGTAAACTCTGAAATAGCACAAGCGACCAACGTAAGGGTCGGTAGCAATTTTAAATGCTAAAGCGCAAAAAGGTCCATCTGTGCTTGGCAAACGAATTTCTTCTTCGCCTGTTTCGGGATTAGTACCTACAATTTCTTTTTTATCTGTCGGTGCAGGAAGAATAGCGCATACTGCATCCAAAACTGCCTGAACACCTTTGTTTTTGAAAGATGAACCGCAGAACATAGGAACTACTTTTTGAGCAATTACCGCCTTGCGAACCGCTGCGCGAATTTCTTCGGCAGAGATTGAATTCGGGTCTTCAAAGTATTTTTCCATTAAAGTATCGTCAAACTCCGCAACCTGTTCCAACATTTTCTCGCGGTAGGTTTTCACATCTTCCGCCAAATCAGCAGGAATCGGCACTACTTCGTAAGTCATTCCTCTGTCGGCTTCATTCCAAACTATGGCTTCGTTGGTAACCAAATCAACCACGCCTTTGAAGTGTTCTTCATTGCCGATAGGGATTTGCATTACCATCGGTGTAGAACCCAACATTGTTTGAACCTGATTTACAACATTGAAGAAATCAGCACCCTGCCTGTCCATTTTATTTACGAAACCAAGACGGGCAACATTATAGTTGTCTGCCAAACGCCAGTTAGTTTCAGATTGAGGCTCAACACCATCCACCGCACTAAACAAGAAAACCAAACCATCCAATATACGTAACGAACGGTTTACCTCAACAGTAAAATCCACGTGTCCGGGAGTATCAATGATGTTGATGTCGTAAGGTTGATCTTTCCAAGACCATGAGCAACGTGTAGCCGCAGAAGTGATAGTGAAACCACGCTCCTGCTCCTGTTCCATCCAGTCCATTGTTGCTCCGCCATCGTGTACTTCGCCAAGTTTGTGGTTCACACCGGTGTAGTACAAAATACGCTCGGTTGTGGTGGTTTTACCCGCGTCAATGTGAGCAGCAATACCGATATTTCTTGTGAAGGTTAAATCCTTAGCCATGATGATGATTCCGTGTTTTCTGTTCTTGTTTTGTTATTAGAATTTGAAATGCGAGAATGCTTTGTTTGCTTCCGCCATTCTGTGTGTATCTTCTTTCTTTTTAAAAGCACCGCCTTCACCTTTTGAAGCTGCAATCACTTCGTTAGCCAATTTGTCGCTCATGCTTTTTCCATTGCGTGAACGGCTGAATTGTAACAGCCACTTCATGCCCAATGCCAATTTGCGCTCGGGGCGAACTTCCGTTGGAATCTGGAAGTTGGAACCTCCAATCCTGCGGCTTTTTACCTCTACTGACGGACTAACATTTTGGATAGCTTTTTTCCAAGTTTCCAAACCGTTTTCGCTGGTGCGCTCTTCGATTACGTCAATCGCTTCGTAAAACACTCTGTAAGCGGTACTTTTTTTACCATCCCACATGATTGAGTTTACAAATTTTGTAACCATAGTATCTCCGAATCTTGGATCCGGTTGAAGATAACGCTTGGGAGCTCTTTTCTTTCTCATTATTCAGTTATTTTGCTGATTGCTGATATTTCTTTAAATATTATTTCTTTTTAGCTGCTGCTGCCGGTGCGCCTGCTTTAGGGCGTTTAGTTCCGTATTTGCTGCGGCTCTTTTTGCGGTTTTCAACACCTGCGGTATCCAATGAACCACGCACGATGTGGTAACGAACACCCGGCAAATCTTTTACCCTGCCTCCACGTATCAACACGATAGAGTGCTCTTGCAGGTTGTGTCCTTCACCCGGAATGTAAGCGATAACCTCTGTAGCATTAGTCAAACGAACTTTTGCTACTTTGCGCAAAGCAGAGTTTGGCTTCTTAGGCGTTGTTGTGTAAACACGTGTGCAAACACCGCGCTTTTGCGGACATGAATCCAATGCACGGCTCTTTGATTTTGCGCGGATTATGGTACGCGCTTTTCTTACTAATTGTTGAATTGTTGGCATTCGTTCCTTTTTTGGGAGGCGCAAAAGTAGTATTCTCTAATCAATTAGCAAACATTGATGTAAAATTGTTTTTCAGGAATCGAACTATACTGAAGTTTGAGTACTGCGCACGGGATATTTTTAGCCCGCAAAGGCACGAAGAACACAAAGAATATATCCCGTTTTGTGTGCTACCTCTCACTTCTGAAATCATAAATCTAAAATCTCATTTATGCCATTGCCTCAATCAAATCAAACTCCGTAATAATGCTCCATTCGCCTGTGTTGGTTTTCACCATCACTGCATTGTTTGCTTTTGAAATCAGTTTAGACAATTCCACTGCCGAAGCATTCAAGGACACAATCGGGAAAGGTTTGCCCATCACTTTTTTCACTTCGCTGTCGCGGAAATACGGATTATCCATCAGCAAATGCAGAATCATGTTTTCTGTAATGCTGCCAACCACTTCGTTGTTTTCCACCACAGGCAATTGCGTAAGGCTCAACTCTTTCATCTTTTGAAAAGCCTGAGCCACCGTATCATTTGGCGATGCTGAAACCAACTCCTTGATTTGTTTTCTGTCAATGATTGATTTTGCGATTACAGGTTCATCTTTCAGGAATCCTCTGTCGCGCATCCAGTCGTCATTGTAAACTTTGGCAATGTAGCGGCTGCCGTGGTCATGTAAAATTACTACTACCACATCGCCTTCTTTAAATTCATCTTTTAGCTGCAAAATGCCTTGCACTGCCGCGCCCGCGCTGTATCCGCCAAAGATGCCTTCTTCACGTGCCAGCCTGCGGCACATCAACGCTGCATCTTTATCACTCACCTGTTCAACTTGGTCAATCACGCTAAAATCAAAATTGCCCGGCACAATATCCTGCCCGATTCCTTCTATTAAATAAGGATAGGCTTCATTCATATCTTTTTCGCCCGTTTCCTTAAATTTTTTGAGAATAGAACCATAAGCATCAATGCCAATCACTTTTATGTTCGGGTTCTTCTCTTTCAGAAATTGTGCCGTGCCTGTAACCGTTCCGCCTGTGCCGATGGTGGTAACATAGTGCGTAATTTTACCTTCGGTTTGTTCCCATATTTCAGGACCCGTTGCTTTGTAATGCGCATTGCGGTTATCTAAATTTTCATATTGATTTACAAAGTATGAATTTAGAATTTCTTCTGCCAAACGTTCGGCAACAACATGATAATTTCGCGGGTCGTGGTGATCAACATTCGTTGGGCAAACTATCACTTCCGCACCCACCGCGCGCAATATGTCAATCTTCTCTTTCGATTGTTTATCGGTAGTGGTGAAAATACATTTGTAGCCTTTCACCGCTGCGGCAAGCGCAAGCCCCATTCCGGTATTGCCCGATGTACATTCAATAATCGTTCCGCCTTTTTTCAGCAGCCCGTTTTTCTCGGCTTCTTCCACCATGTTGATGCCGATGCGGTCTTTGATGCTGTTGCCGGGATTGAAGTATTCCACCTTTAAAAGAATATTACCGCTCAACAAGCCTTTGCCAATTTTGTTCATGCGCACCAATGGCGTGTTGCCGATGGTTTCTGTAATGTCGTTATGGATACGAGCCATGGTGTGA
>CAZSEG010000132.1:4750-8582 GCA_964605875.1 uncultured Chitinophagaceae bacterium | reverse complement strand
ATTTCCAAAAAAATTATTCCTTGCAGCCCTTTACAAAATATACATGAAAAAAACCGATCTCAACTCAGACAAATTCTACGCACACGATTGGCCCCAACAAAACACTGATATAGACCTTGCAATCCACGATTTACCGCATCATTCTTCTACTACAGAATGGTGGTATCTGAATACTCATTTAACTTCCAAAACAGGGAAAGAGTTTTCGCTCTTCGCTTCGTTTTTCCGCACCATCATCAGCTATGATGAAAAGACAAAAAAAGCCGAGTTCGGTCATTCGGTTTTGTGGGCTTTAACTGATGTTGAAGACAAAAAATACCGCGCTGTTTCATTGATTGACAAACGCGCTCCAAAGCTCGGCATCGAAAAAATAAATCGCGGTGAAGCGATGAAAGACCCTTTCATCAAACGCGCTGCTTTGGAGATGTTGAAGAAAGGCGTAGTGCCTTATCCCGATGAATTATTGAAAGACCATCCAACCATTTCTTTCGATAAACTTTACCTGAATTACGACAACAATATTTTCAAGAAAGAAAAGGACGGCTCCTATACTTTGCAATTGCAGCACGAAGAGCAACAGCTTTCTGTTTCCTTAAAATTTACGCCCAAGAAAAAAGCCATTCGCCATGGTGATAATGGAGTGGTGCGCGGCATTGCTTCGGAAGATATGTTTTACTATTTCATCCCGCGCAATGAGGTGAAAGGCACGGTAAAAGTCGGTAAAACAAAACATGATGTTACGGGCGAAGGCTGGTACGACCACGAGTTTGGTTGCCCTCCTCCTGCTAAAAAAACCAACAAGCCCGAAACGGATAAAGATGAGGTTTCGTGGAACTGGATTGCCATGCAACTGAACAACGGTTGGGAACTGACGGCTTATGATCTAATCAACGACAGAACAGGTTCAAAAGCGGGTTCGTTGGCGATATTGATTGACCCGAAAGGCAACCGCTATCAAACGCCAAAATTCACCATGACATCTTTTGGCGAGCCGTTTTGCAGCACACGCACTTTTACCGAATATCCTACTTCATGGAAAATAGAAATTCCTGAGTTTGGTTTGAAAATTGAAGCCGTTGCAACATTTCCGCATCAGGAGTTTGGCACGGTGATTTCCAAGCCTGCTTTCTGGGAAGGCAGAATGGAACTTTCGGGCGTGATGAAAGGCAAAAAAGTTAGTGGCAAAGGTTATTTGGAACGTCACGGCTTTGTTGCGCTTGCCAACATGAAAGACTTTTTGAAAGCCGTTTCCAGACAAACATTAAAGTCTGTCAATAAGATTCTGCCGCTTTCATTCGGGCAGGAAAAATTTGAAGAATTGGTATCGAAAAAAGGCAACAAACGCTTCGTTGCCGACTTGGATAAAGAAGCCTACATCAACACGTTTATCAGACCAATCCGCGAGGTTACAGACCGTAGCGGGAAGTCGTGGAGGTCGTATGCTACTATCGCTTGCTGCGATGTGGTGGGAGGTAATTCGCAGGATGCAATTGACTGGCTGGCATTGCCCGAACTGATGCACGTTGGCTCATTGATTGTGGATGATGTGCAGGACAAATCGGAAGTGCGCAGAGGCGGACTTTCGGCTCACAAAGTGCATGGCGAAGCAACGGCTATCAACTCCGGTACAGCTTGTTATTTTATCGGGCAGGTTTGTATTTACGAAGCCAAGGACAACATCGAAAAGAAGATACAGATTTACAACTGGTATTTTGAAACCATGCGGGCTTCGCACAGCGGGCAGGCGATGGATATTTTCGGCTTGGATTACATGATGCCGCAGGTGTTGAAAGATGATGCCGCAGCAAAATTATTGCCGAAAAGAGTATTGGCAACACACCGTTTGAAATCTGCCGCGCCTGCAAGCTACTTAGCAAAAATCGGTGCGCTTTTAGGCGATGCCACACCTGAACAAATTGAAGGTTTGGGCGACTACTACGAGGCTTTGGGAATTTCATTTCAAATCATTGATGACACTTTGAATTTAAAAGGTTTCAAAGATCATTTGAAAACAAAAGGAGAAGATATTACTGCCGGAAAAATTACTTATCCTGTTGCCAAAGCATTGAGTGTGATGCCAAAAGCCGACCGCAAAAAATTGTGGGATATTGTAAAGTCAAAAACGGAAGACATAACCGAAATCGGCAAGGCAGTTGCCTTGCTCGATAAATATAAAGCAATAGAAACCTGCGAAACAGAAGCCAAGCAAATTCTTGAACGCGCATGGAAAAAGCTCGACCCGCTCGTGCGCGATTCTATGGTGAAACTGAATCTGCGTGCTTTCAGTTGGTTTGTATTAGAAAGGACTTATTGATGAGGTTTTCATAAGGTATTCTCTACAAATTTTCAACCTGTTTACGCAACATAAAAAACCACGAATCACACGAATAAAACATTTGTATTTATTCGTGTGATTCGTGGTTTTTTAAATCGTTCAAGATTGAATTGTTTACCTCCCGCAAGAGAGCTACTGTGTCCCCTCAAAGAAATGAGGATAAACAGCCACTGCCACACACAATTTTATTTATGAAGTTTTTGAAAATGCAGCAATTTTAAGGTACTTAGCAGCCGTGACTCACTTCCCGATTTGGCACACAATAAAAAAACTAACTTGCCGGTAAACCTTTTTGGTTAGTTTAGTCGTCTATTGTTTGTTGAAAGCGGAAGAAAATATGATAAAAAATCTCAACGCACTGAGAAACACTATTACTGCCTTTGCAATACTTTCATTCGGAAGTATCGTGGCTCAGCCTGTTGCAAGTTTTACTGTGGATACTACACAAGGCTGCGCAGGGCAGTTGCTCGTCAGTTTTACCAATACCTCTACCGGAGCTACATCATACGTGTGGGATTTTGAGGAAGGTCCGACTGCAACTACTCCAAGTCCGTCAAAACTTTTTATGACACCGGGCATAAAAACTGTTACGCTGGTAGCAAGCAATGGAACTTTAACGGACACCGCCCGTTTGGCTATCAATGTTTTCAGAGTTCCGGCTCCTAATTTTACGGTTCCAAAAGATACAGTTTGCGTAAATGAAAGGGTGAATGTGTCTGCCCAAGTTACTTTAGGCGATGCTCCGTTGGTGCAATGTTTTTGGGATTTTGGAATGCCGCCCGTTATGACTGTTTGTAACGACACTTTTTTCAGTTATCCGCAAAGCGGCTGCTATCAGATTTCATATTTTGTTGTGGACGCAAATGGTTGTTTCTCCAATATTATCAAGCCCAATGCCGTATGCGTAAGAAAAAAACCTGTTGCCTGTTTTGATATTTCTGCGGTGAACTCATGTAAAACCTCTCCTCAATCTATAAGTTTCACAAATTGTTCTTATCATGAAACAACGGGTGCTTCGATAGGTTTCCAATGGAGTTTCGGCAGCACTTCGGCAAATCCTTCACCACGAAATTTCACTTGCGGAGTTGATACGGTTAAGTTGCGTGCCAATGATGTAAGCGGGTGTTTTACGGAAGCAACAAAAGTTGTGAAGATAAACTGCCCAAAAGCCGGTTTCACGATGGAAACAAATACGCCATGCAGAGGTGCGCAAGTTCAATTTACCAATACCTCTACGGGTAATCCTATTAACATTCCCACCGATACATTAGCTTACAGTTGGCTGTTTCAATGCCCGAACGGAGCATCCACACTTCGCAATCCGCTTTACAGATTCACTCAAAACGGAACTTGCACCGTCAGGCTTATTACTACGCTGAATGGTTGCAGGGATACGGCTGTTGCAACTGTTACAGTTACGGATTCTCTTCCTGCGGATTTTACTGCCACACAAGCGCAAAAATGTGTGCCGCCACTGACGGTTAATTTTACTAAAAC
>CAZSEG010000132.1:0-4740 GCA_964605875.1 uncultured Chitinophagaceae bacterium | reverse complement strand
CTAAAACAACAACGGGGGGAACAAGTTGTTTATGGGCATTTGGAGATCCCGATAGCGGGCAATCTCCCATTTGCAATAACCCAATTTATACCTATACCAAATCCGGTTGCAATGATGTTACCTTGAGTGTTAATAACGGGGTGGGTTGTGTTTCGCGTGTTACAAAGAAAAATTTTGTTTGTATTCAAGGTTTTAAAGGAACAATAGGCGCAGATGTTGTTTCGGGTTGCGCTCCACTGACGGTAAGTTTTTCTGATGCCACACAGGTTGCGCAACAAATTGTTGATTGCCAATGGAATTTTGGACTTGCACCGGGCGTTTCGTCAAATGATTGCGACCCGCCTGCGGTAACTTACAACAATCCGGGCAACTATAATGTTTGGCTTAGGGTACAAACTGCTGACGGCTGTTTTGATACCGTGAGAAGAACAATAACTGTATCTCCAAGACCTGTTGCCGATTTTACGGCAAATCCATTAAATAACTGTGTGAAGAAACCTACGGTTTTTACATGCCTGTGCAGCGGTGGCACAACATATAGCTGGGATTTTGGTGAAAGTCCGTTATCTACAAGCGCCCTGCAAAACCCAACGTGGTATTACGATGAAGTTGGACCACACACTGTAACTTTAACCGTTTCGCGGGGCAATTGTTCTACCACAATTACCAAAGTGAATTATGTGAATACCTTGCTGCCCAAAGCTGCGTTCACTGCTTCAAGAGCCTGCGGAAGCCCTTCCACAGTTGATTTTACATCTACATCTCAAGGCGCGGACAGCCTTTGGTGGGTTTTTGACGATGGCAATTTTGGCGGAAATGTTGCAACGGTTTCGCATAATTATTCGAGTACCAATACCTATAATCCAGTACTTTATGTAAAGAATTTTACAACGGGTTGTGTGGATTCATTCACGCAAAAAATAAGTTTTACAAGTTCTGCACCGGGGTTTAGAGCGGTCAAGACAAATGTTTGCGCAGGTAATACAGTAACCTTTGTTGATTCATCTTCTTATGGCAAAACGTGGCTTTGGAGTTTTGGTGATGGCAGTACCAGCACATTGAAAAACCCTACTCATAAATATGATACAATTGCAAGGCGTTATACAGTTAAGCTGATACTTGATAAAGGTACTCCATGCGAGGACTCTGTTGTAAAAGTAAATTACATAACCGTTAACAAACCTGTTGCACAGTTTACCGCAGATAAAACAAGCGGTTGCAGACCATTAACAGTAAAATTTACTGACTTGAGTCAAGCAAATTTTGAGCCGATTGTGAAATGGTTGTGGCGGTTTACTCCACCCACCACCAATAATACGGACACATCTCAAAATCCTACTCGCACATTTAACGGAACGCAGGCAAATATCAATGTGAGTTTAACCGTAACCGATGCTGCGGGTTGCACAAACTCCATAACTAAAACCAATTACATCAGACCTGTTGTGTTTACCTCGAATTTCAATATTTCTTCCACTCGGTGCCCGGGCAAGCCGATAACATTTACAAATACTACTTCAGGACAAAACAACTATAATTTCTATTGGGATTTTGGGGATGACGATACAGCTAATTTGAGGGTAAATCCATCTCATACTTATGCAAGCAACGGAACATATTCCGTGAAACTCACTGCCGTGCATAAATCAACCGGTTGCAGCGCAGTTGTTGTGAAAAATATTGACATTGCAGGTGTTGGAATTGACTTTACCGCGATTCGTAATTTCCCTTGCCCGCCCGCGCCTGTTGTGTTTCAGAATCTTACGCCCGATTCGGGTTTACAAGTTAAGTACAGATGGTATTTTGGCGATGGCACGGGTGATACCGTTCTCAGAGATCCGGCTCATATTTATTATTATCCGGGCAATTACGATGTTACACTTGTAGGCGAATTGCCCAACGGCTGTAAAGATTCTGTTATCAAAAAGCAATACATAAACATTTTGGGTCCCCGCTTGGAAGATGTTGAGTTTGATCCGCCATTCGGTTGCCGCCCGCTTACGGTTAATTTTTCCGGCAAAATTTATGAAACGGTAACTGGAACTTTAATCTGGTCTAACGGTAAGGACACAACATTGAATATAACTTATGGTGATACGGTTTATTACAGTTCATCCTACACTTATCAGGATCCTGCTGTGGATACCGGCAAAATTTTTCCTGTATTGATTTTGGAAGATGATAAAGGTTGCAGGGTTCCTTATCCGTTGGTAGAGTCGTTATATGTTGATGAATATCCGTATCCGAATCAGCGCGACACATCAATTTGTATTGGCGCAGCAGTAGAATATCAGTTGCCGGACGGGGACTTCTTTTTGTGGGAATCTTCGGATGCTTCAAAGTATCTCTCGTGCGATACTTGTGGTTTTGTTGTTGCGTTAGCGCCAGATACAATTACATACATTGTAACAGCATCAACAATCTGGGGTTGTGTTGCAAAAGACACGATAACGCTAAATGTAGAAGATATTCCACACTTAGATGCCGGAGCAGATTTTAAATTATGCAGAGGGGAAACAAGAGTTGTGCCGGTTGGTGATGTTTACAATGCCTTGTGGACACCTGATACTTATTTAAGTTCCGGCACAAGTCTTGCGCCAACTATTAACGCCACACAGGATATGACATGGATTATTTACAGCGAAAACCGCTTAGGCAACCGACCGGGTTGCTTTATTTACGATACACTTTCGATGCGGGTAATTGATACCGTTAAAGCAATCGCGCCTAAAGACACTTTCATGTGTTTGGGCGACAGGGTGCTGTTAGACCTTACGGCAGTTGATGTGTCGGTAAACGATACAACTTATGAATGGACTCCTGCGCAATATTTAGATGATAACAGGATTGAAGACCCGACAGCTTTCCCTCCGTTTTCAATGCCGTTTACGGTGATTGTCAGAAGTCCGCTTTGTTTCAGAGATTCACAAACCGTATTCGTTAGAGTTGATCCGTTGCCGGAGATTGAATTGTACCAAGATACCGTAATTGCCATAGGCACGGAATTGGATTTGGCAGCACTTTCCAATGATGCAGTTGTTTATGAATGGACACCTAATGCTCCGCTGAGTTGTTATGATTGCGCAACACCGACTTTGAGCGCGGTTTATTCGCAATGGATTTATGTAACCGTAACGAATGACTTTGGTTGCAAGGCAACAGATTCTGCTTATGTCAAAGTATTGCCATGCACGCCCGATTTTGTGTTTGTGCCAACGGCATTTACGCCTAATGGCGATGGATTAAATGATATACTTTATGCCAGAGGAAAAGCCTTAGTGGAGATAAAAACATTTATTGTAAGTAATCGTTGGGGCAATGTGATGTACAGCAGCAATAACATTAAAGAAGGTTGGGACGGCACTTTCCGCGGGCAACTTGCGCCTACCGATGCTTATGTTTGGTATGTAAAAGGCTTGTGTACCAATGGCGAAGAAGTGGAGAAAAAAGGCACAATTACTTTGATTAGGTAAGTACAAAAATCACACAGCAAACACCATTTCATCCCAACTGAAAACCGCGCTTAACCCCTTGGGTTGAAGCAGTTTCATTAGTTCAGGTTTAGTGCCATCAAAGGCAAGCATCACAAAGTCGCCACCCCATGCGCCAAGGCTTTTTGCCGCCACATCCACATCATCAAACAATATTTTTTTGACAGGCTCCATGCCCAATGCTTCGGCAACATAACTTTCGTGTTCGTTCATTATCTGTTTGCATTTTTCCAAAGCATTGCACGAAAGCAATTCATCCGTAAGCACATTCAGCCATTTTACATATTGCTGCTTGTCAATATTGCGCGAACGGTAATGCGCAATACCCGATGTGCTTAGTTGCTTTTTACCTAAATGCACAAAAAACAAATGCTCTTTAAATGAAGGTTGAAACTGCACCTGTTCAAATACAGGTTTGCTATTTTCTAAATGATACAGCAAGGGTAAATCGCTGCCTGCACAAGCTACGTCATAACCCGAGCCGCCAATGGTGGCGCGCAACAATTCAAAAGGATTTACCTGCGCAAATTCCGCCAGACAATGCACTAACGTAGAGCTGCTGCCCAAGCCCCAGTTGTTTGGAAATTCGAGTAAAGTCTGAACCGCAAAGTCTTCATCTGTTGTAAAGAAATTCGCGTTTTGTTTTCGACATTCCTGTAATAGTTTTGAAAGTGTTTTTGCCTGCTCGCTGTCGCTATTGGGTTCAAAAGTTTTTGTATCAAATGTGAGTTGAATCCACGGCTCTTTTTTGCTGTTGAGCGCAACCCAAAACAAAGTGCTGCTGTTGCCGTTCAATTTTTGCACACTCAGATGTTGCCCGAAGCGCGTAGGCACAGCCAATGTTTTTGCGCCATCCAGCACGAAGTATTCGCCTGTGAGCATCAGTTTTCCATGACCGTAAAAATTCTGTTGCATAAGCCCGCGAAGATGAAAAAAACTTCATGGGTTCATCCATTCAATAGTGTAGTTCAAATTTCTTTCTTTGCCGCCCAATAAAAATAAATATGCAACAGGTAAGTGTAATAGGCGCGGGAACAATGGGCAACGGTATTGCACACGTTTTTGCCATGAATGGTTTTGCTGTAAATATTGTAGATGTGTCGCAGGCGGCTTTGGATAAAGCCTTAAAGACGATTGAAAAGAACTTAGACAGAATGGTGGCTAAAGGTTCCCTTACCGAAGATGCAAAGACAAAAACACTTGCCAATCTTTCAACCTTTACAAGCATTGAAGATGGCTGCAAACAAGC
>CAZSEG010000131.1:6778-8587 GCA_964605875.1 uncultured Chitinophagaceae bacterium | reverse complement strand
CCATCGCCAACGCATCGCTGTTGGATGAAGGCACTGCCGCAGCCGAAGCCATGCACCTTTTTTATGGCGTGAAAAACAAAAGCGCGGAAACGGCAAACAAATTTTTTGTATCGAATCTCTGCTTTCCGCAAACCATTGATGTGCTGAAAACACGCGCTGCATTTATCGGGATTGAATTGGTTATCGGCAATCACGAAGAAATAATTTTGGATGAAACTTACTTTGGCGCATTGTTGCAATATCCCGCAGCCGATGGCAGTATTCACAACTACAAAGCATTTATTGAAAAAGCGAAATCGGTTGAATGTTATGTAACGCTTGCGACCGATTTATTGGCTTTAACTTTATTGACTCCTCCGGGTGAATTGGGCGCGGATTGCGCGGTGGGCAATGCGCAACGTTTTGGTGTGCCGATGGGTTATGGCGGACCTCATGCCGCATTTTTCGCCACCAAAGATGAATACAAAAGAATCATTCCGGGTCGCATCATCGGTGTTTCGATTGACAGCAATAATCAACCTGCATTGCGCATGGCTTTACAAACGCGCGAGCAGCACATCCGCAGAGAAAAAGCAACTTCAAACATTTGTACCGCGCAGGCTTTGCTGGCAATCATGAGCGGAATGTATGCCGTGTATCACGGTGCGGAAGGTGTGAAAAATATTGCTTTGCGCGTTCATACTTTGGCTAATCTATTAGCGAAAGAATTGAAAGCGTTGGGCTATAATCTGCACAGCGAAACTTTCTTCGATACCGTAACCGTTGATTTGAAAGGCGATGCTGTATTGTTAGAAAAAATTAATGCAACTGCTTTGAAGCATGAAACCAACTTCAATTATAGTTGCAACAACTTTGCAAGTGTTTCTTTAGATGAAACCACACAGCCTGCCGACCTTGCTGACATCATCAGCATTTTTGCAGAAGCAGCAGGAAAAACTTTTAGCGGAACAATTGCTGAAACTGCAGATGCAACTTTGAATTGGAGCAGTGATTTTGTAAGAACTTCTGAATTTCTAACGCACCCTATTTTCAATTCATACCACAGCGAAAGCCAATTGATGCGCTACATTAAATCTTTGGAAAACAAAGATTTGAGCCTTACGAAAAGCATGATTGCACTTGGCTCCTGCACCATGAAATTAAATGCCGCAGCAGAGTTAGAACCCATCAGTTGGAGCGAATTTAACCTGCATCCTTTTGTACCCGCAAATCAGGCAGAAGGCTACAAAGAAATTATTGATGAATTAGCTGCTTCATTGAATGAAATCACCGGATTTTCTGCAACATCATTGCAACCAAATAGCGGTGCGCAGGGCGAATATGCAGGCTTATTGGTGATTCGCGCTTACCAAAAAGACAAAGGTGAAGAACACCGAAATATCGCGCTTATTCCTGCATCGGCACACGGCACAAACCCTGCAAGTGCTGTAATGGCGGGCTTAAAGGTCGTTGTTGTCGGAACGGATACGCACGGAAACATTGACTTTGACGATTTGGTGGTGAAAGTGGAAGAACACAAAGAAAATCTTTGCTGCCTGATGGCTACTTATCCTTCCACGCACGGAGTTTTTGAACACAAAATAAAAGACGCTTGCGCTTTGATTCACGCGAATGGAGGACAGGTTTACATGGATGGCGCAAATCTGAATGCACAAGTGGGATTGACTTCTCCTGCATTGATTGGCGCA
Source organism: uncultured Chitinophagaceae bacterium (assembly GCA_964605875.1). Taxonomy (GTDB): domain Bacteria; phylum Bacteroidota; class Bacteroidia; order Chitinophagales; family LD1; genus UBA7692. Next base: position 6,899 of record CAZSEG010000131.1, on the reverse strand, counting down.
GACGTGAATCACATCAACCTGCACAAAACATTTGCCATTCCGCACGGTGGCGGTGGACCCGGCATGGGACCTATTTGTGTGGCCGCGCATCTTGCCCCTTACCTTCCGGGAAATCCTTTAG
>CAZSEG010000131.1:4678-6768 GCA_964605875.1 uncultured Chitinophagaceae bacterium | reverse complement strand
CCGGTGGCGATAAAGCAATTCATGCAGTGAGCGCTGCGCCATTCGGCAGCGCGTCTATTCTTTTAATTTCTTACGGATACATTAAAATGTTGGGTGGCGAAGGTGTTACAAATGCTACACGCTATGCGATTTTAAATGCAAACTACATGAAAGCGCGTTTGGAAGAATATTACCAAGTGTTGTATGTAGGCAGAGAACACGGCAGAGTTGCGCACGAATTGATTTTAGATTTCCGCAGCTTTAAGCATACAGTAGGTGTGGAAGTAGAAGATGTAGCGAAGCGTTTGATGGATTACGGCTTCCACGCACCAACGGTTTCTTTCCCCGTTGCAGGAACTTTGATGATTGAGCCGACCGAAAGCGAAGACAAAGCAGAGATTGACCGCTTTTGCGATGCTTTAATTTCCATCAAAAAAGAAATTGAGCAAATCGAACGCAAAGAGATTGATGCAAAAGATAATCCATTGAAGAATGCACCACACACTGCGGCTTCTGTGTTGGTTGAAAACTGGAATCACAGCTATTCGCGTGAAACAGCCGTTTATCCTTTGCCTTATACCCGCGAAGGGAAATTCTGGCCCAATGTTGGCAGGGTAAACAATTCGCATGGCGACCGCAATTTGATTTGCACCTGTCCGAGTGTGGAGAGTTATGCGATGGCGTAATCATTCTGTGAAATGCACAAACCATATAACTTCTTTTCAGGTCCTGCGATTCTTCCCGAAAGCGTTTTGGAAGAAGCAGCCGAAGCCATTCATAATTTTGCAGGAACAGGCTTATCTGTTCTTGAAATTTCGCACCGCAGCAAACAGTTTGTTGCAGCAATGGAAGAGGCAAGAACACTTGTAAAACAATTGTTGAAATTGGATGATAATAAAGAAGTGATTTTTCTTCAAGGAGGCGCATCTATGCAGTTTTGTATGGTTCCATACAACCTGCTTGGCTCAAATGAAACAGCAGCCTATTTAGATACGGGGCATTGGGCGCACGAAGCCATTAAAGAGGCTGAACGCTTCGGAAATACAAAGGTTTTAGGCTCGTCTGCCGAAAGCAATTACAACTACATTCCTAAAGAGTGGCTGCAAGATTTTGACGATACAAATTTGGCTTACACACACATCACTACCAACAATACCATTTACGGCAATCAATGGAGTTCTGCATTATTAAACAACTTTATTGCAAAAGCAAAAGGTGTTTTGGTTGCCGATATGAGCAGCGATATTTTCTCGCGCAATATTGATTACAACCGTTTCGATTTAATTTATGCAGGGGCGCAAAAAAATATGGGGGCTGCGGGCGCAACGCTGGTAATCATTCACAAAAACCTATTGAAAAAACAACCGCGCAATATTCCTGCAATGCTGGATCACAGCGTGCATGTGGCGAAAGACAGTATGCACAATACACCATCTGTTTTTGCTGTATATGTTTCGCTGCTTACACTGCGATGGATTGCTGCACAAGGCTTGGATACAATAGAAAAAAACAATGATGCAAAGGCTGAAATTCTTTACAATGCAATTGACAGTTCAAATATTTTTGAAGGCACTATTAAGAAAGAAGACCGAAGCAAAATGAATGTTTGCTTTAGATTGAAAGAAAAAACACAAGAAGCAGCATTTCTAAAATTTGCAGAAGAAAATAACTTACTCGGACTTGCCGGACACCGCACCGTTGGCGGCTTTCGCGCTTCTATCTACAATGCAATGTCAATTGAAGGCGTACAAGCTTTGGTGAAAGTGATGCAGGAATTTGAAAACTTAAACCTATAAGTTTTTAAAACCTTATAGGTTTGCGGAGTATGTTAATAGATACTCATTCTCATCTTTATCATCAGGATTTTCAGGCGGACATGGACGCTGTTTTGCAGCGTTGCATAGATGCTGATGTGCGCATCGTAATGTTGCCCAATATTGATAAAGACAGTGTTGCAGCCTTACATGAACTCGCTGCCTGTTCCACAGATGAGTTGCAATTGTTGCCCATGATGGGCTTGCGGGTTGACTTTCTCCCTCTGGCGGTGGCGGCTCTCACCTACTACACCTCGCCATTCGTGGCCGAGGCTCTGCGCTCCGGGATCAATGGTG
>CAZSEG010000131.1:0-4668 GCA_964605875.1 uncultured Chitinophagaceae bacterium | reverse complement strand
CATCCATGCGATGTAAAAGCGGATTATGAAATACAATTAGCTTTAATCCGCAAGCATCTTGACAGTGGTAAATATTACGGCATTGGCGAAACAGGCTTGGATTACTATTGGGATATTTCTTTAAAAGAAGAGCAAAAAAAATCGTTGCGCATACAAACCGAATGGGCGATTGAAAAAAATCTTCCGCTCATCATTCACAGCAGAAATTCAACACAAGATTGCATTGAAATTATAAGTGAATATAAAGACAAAGTGAATGGTATTTTTCATTGCTTTTCGGGTTCCATTGAAGAAGCGAATCAAATAATTGATTTAGGTTTTCTATTGGGCATTGGCGGCACTTTGACTTATAAAAATTCGGGTGTGCAGGAAGTTATCAGGCAAATTGATTTGGCGCATATTGTTTTAGAAACCGATGCCCCTTACCTATCGCCCGTTCCATTTCGCGGCAAAAGAAATGAGAGCAGCTATGTGCAGCATGTTGCAGAACATTTAGCTAAAATAAAGGAGATTTCTATAGATGAAGTTGCGAGAGAAACAACAAAAAATGCAAAGAGTATTTTTAGATTGCAGTAGAAAATTGCAACTGTTGTTTCAATCATAAATCTAAAAATCTAAAATCTAAAATAATATGCAGCTTCCTCCTCTTCCCGAACGCTTACGACCAAAACAAATCAGCGAATTTGTGGGGCAACAACATTTGTTGGGCGAAGGAAAAATATTGCGCGGGCTGATAGAAAAAGGAAGCATTCCATCCATGATTTTGTGGGGACCTCCGGGTGTTGGCAAAACTTCGCTGGCGCGTTTTATTGCCGAAAAAGTTCACCTGCCTTTTTTTCAGTTAAGTGCAATTGACAGTGGCGTGAAAGAAGTGCGTGCCGTGATTGAACGCGCACAAAACGAAGGCAAGGTTTTGTTGTTTATTGATGAAATACATCGCTTTAATAAAGCACAACAGGACGCGCTCTTGGGTGCAGTCGAAAAAGGCACAATTACTTTGATTGGCGCAACTACTGAAAATCCATCGTTTGAAGTTATCTCGGCTTTGCTTTCGCGCTGCCAGGTGTATGTGCTGCAACATTTGGAGCGCGAAGAACTCGAAGCATTGTTGCAACGCGCCACTAAAGAAGATGAAACACTTTCTGCCCAAAACATTGAGTTGAAAGAAACCGAAGCCTTGCTGAAATACAGTGGCGGTGATGCACGAAAATTGCTGAATGTTTTAGAATTGGTTGCTTCTACTTTTTCCAATAATCAATCATCCATGATCACTAATCAATTGGTTGAGTTGGTGATTCAGCAAAAGATGGCTTTGTATGATAAAAGCGGAGAACAACATTACGACATCATTTCCGCCTTCATCAAATCCATTCGCGGCAGCGACCCTAATGCTGCATTATATTACTTGGCAAGAATGATTGAAGGTGGCGAAGAGCCGCGTTTTATTGCCCGAAGGTTGTTGATTTTATCGAGCGAAGATATTGGCAACGCCAACCCGAATGCTTTGCTGCTGGCTACTTCCTGCTTCCAAGCGGTGGAAATGATTGGCTACCCTGAATGTGATTTGATACTGTCGCAAACGGTGATTTACCTTGCTACTTCACCTAAATCAAACAGCGCAATTCAGGCTATTCGTGAGGCGCAAAAATTAGTTCGTCAAACAGGCGATTTGCCTGTTCCGCTTCACTTGCGCAATGCACCCACCAAGCTGATGAAGCAACTGAATTACGGAAAAGAATATCAATATGCACATTCACACGAAGGTAACTTTGTAAACCATGAATTTTTGCCCGAAAATATCGCAGGAAAAAAATTCTATGAACCGGGTAACAACGCCCGCGAACAGGAAACACGCAAGCAACTACGCGCATGGTGGAAAGAGAAGTATGGGTATTAAATTTTGTACACTTCTCAAAACGCAAACAGCCCTGCAAATTTGCAAGGCTGTTGTGCACCCGAAGGGAGTCGAACCCCTAACCTTCTGATCCGTAGTCAGATGCTCTATCCAGTTAAGCTACGGGTGCGTTTGAATAACTAATTATTCAAAATGGAGCGCAAATATAACATTCATATCATATTTTCACAGCGAACTTTAGATAATCAACAAATAAAAATGGCAGCAACTCCTTCCAATATGATTCCGCTTGGCACAAAAGCCCCTGATTTTGTTTTGCCCGATACTGTAAGTGGCAACAATCTGTCGCTTGATAATCTTAAAGGAGAAAATGCAACGGTGATTATGTTTATCAGCAATCATTGTCCTTATGTAAAATACTTAAACAATCAGCTTTCGGCAATTGCAAAAGATTATGCGCAGAAAGGAGTTGCATTCATCGCCATCAGCTCAAATGATATTGAAAACTATCCTGCCGATGCGCCCGACAAAATGAAGGAAACCGCCATCATTGAAGGTTATACTTTTCCCTATTTATATGATGAATCGCAGCAGGTAGCCAAAGATTATGATGCTGCCTGCACACCCGATTTTTATGTTTTCAACCACGAATTAAAATTAGTGTATCGCGGGCAGTTTGATGATTCGCGCCCGTCAAACGGCATTACACCAAGCGGTAAAGATTTATGCAATGCCTTAGATGCCATTCTTGAAGGAAATGAAATTTCGCCTGTGCAAAGCCCAAGCATCGGCTGCAACATTAAATGGAAGAAGCTATGAGAAAGATATTAAGAGACGAAGGACGAAGGACGAAGGACGAAGGCAACAGCCATTCATTCAGATTTTATTGTTCGGTCTATTGTTTGTTGTTATTGCCACTGCTTTCATTCACGCCCGTAGAAAAGCCCTTGAAAATTGCTTTACTGAAATACAATGGCGGTGGCGACTGGTATGCCAATCCTACTTCTCTTCCAAACCTTATTAAATTCTGCAATCAGAATCTGAACACAAATATTGACTCTGAGCCTGAAACAGTAGAAGTAGGCAGCGCAGAGATTTTTAACTTTCCATTTCTGCACATGACAGGGCACGGCAATGTTGTTTTCAATACGCAGGAAGCCGACAACCTGCGCAATTACCTGATGGGTGGCGGCTTTCTACATATTGACGATAATTTTGGAATGGATAAATTCATTCGTCCGCAATTGGAAAAGTTGTTGCCCGACAGCAAATTAGTTGAGTTACCTTTTTCGCATCCCGTGTTTCATCAAAAATTTAAGTTCCCAAACGGACTTCCCAAAATCCATGAACACGAAAACAGCTCTCCGCAGGCTTTTGGTTTATTTTATGAAGGCAGGTTGGTGATGCTTTATTCTTATGAATGTGATTTGGGCGATGGATGGGAAGATGCCGATGTACACAAAGATTCCGAAGAAGCCCGCACCAAAGCATTGCGTATGGGCGCAAATATTATCAGTTATGTTTTCGGAAGTTAAAGCCTCTCAAGTTACTTAGCACACCAAATACCACATGATAAAATATTTAACCACATAGAAACATAGTTGATTCTGATAGCGGGCTATGTCCAAAACTTGTTTTGACTATGTAAACTCTTATCTTTTTTATTTCACACAGAATACACAGGGAACACAGAAGGTTTGCTTACGCAAACAACCTCTCAACTTTCAACTTCCACCTCTCAACTATGTATCTATGTGGTTAAATTTGTATTTGGGAAACACTAAATATGCCGTTCGGCATGATAGCTGCTGCGCACCATCGGTCCGCTTTCTACTATTACAAAGCCTTTTGCCAAACCTATTTTCTTAAACTCTGCAAACGCTTCGGGCGTGATATATTGCTGAACGGCTAAGTGTTGTTTGGTAGGTTGAAGATATTGCCCGACGGTAAGCACATCCACATTTGCGCTTCGTAAATCATCCATTGCCTCCAGCACCTCATCTTTGGTTTCGCCAAGCCCAAGCATGATGCCGCTTTTGGTGCGTTTGATGCCGCCACTTTTCAGCCTGCGCAACACCTCGATGCTGCGCTCAAATCGCGCCTGCACGCGCACTTCACGGCTCAATCTTTTTACCGTTTCAATATTGTGGCTCACTACTTCGGGCGCAACATCAATTACCTGTTGCAGGTTTTCCCACTTGCCTTGAAAATCGGGAATCAGCGTTTCCATCGTAACGCCCGGGCAATGCCTGCGAATGGCGCGAATGGTTGCCGCCCACATTTTGCTGCCGCCATCTACCAAATCATCTCTGTCCACCGATGTAATTACCACGTGCTTCAAACCCATTTGCTTCACCGATTGCGCAACGCGGTGCGGCTCGGCAATATCCACATTTTCGGGCTTGCCTGTTGCCACGTTGCAGAACATACAACTGCGCGTACACACATTGCCCAGTATCATCAAAGTGGCTGTGCCTTCGCCCCAACATTCGGTTTGGTTGGGGCAGTTGCCGCTTTCGCAAATAGTATGCAGCCGGTTGTCTTTGATATTCTTTTTTACCTCAGAATATTCAATGCCCGAAGGCAATTTTATTTTCAGCCAATCGGGCTTGCGCAAAGGAGTTATCGTTTCCGGCATATTGTTGCAACTGCAAATTTATGAATCTGTAACTACTATATTTTCAAAAAAGCAAAAATGTTTTCATCGTTTATTTCACTAATGTTATACTTCCCGTTTTGGTAACGGTTTTGTTATCAAGGAAAGTAACTTTTGCTACATAAACATACGTTTCGGGGTCTTGCATTTTGTTTTG
>CAZSEG010000130.1:0-8614 GCA_964605875.1 uncultured Chitinophagaceae bacterium | reverse complement strand
GATTTTTCTATTGAAACGGCTGTTGAGTTTGGCAGAATATACAAAAGAAACGGTGAATGGAAATTTGAAGCTGTTGGTGTAGGTATGAAAGGTGGATTGGAAGATTATTTAAACAAATACAACTAATCAAATATGGCAATCAGTTTAGTAAAAGGTCAAAAAATTAACCTTAAAAAAGACAACGGTTCTACACTTCAAAATATATGTGTTGGAGTGAATTGGGGAGCAATAGAGAAAAAGGGCTGGTTTGGAGGAATTTCCAAAGAAGTCTTTTGAATTATCTGCTTAAAATCAGTCGCTGATGAAAAACAGCATCTCCGCTTTTTGCGATGAAATTGTAAATGCCTCCCTGCACATCATTCAACTCTAAGTTCAGGCTGTTGAAACCTGAAAGCGAAGCGAATTGCATTTCTTTCACTTTAGCGCCCATCATATCATAAAGCGCAACTTCCAACGATGCTTCATCTTCGGTTAAATGCACGTCTAAATTAGTTGCTCCAGCGCTCGGATTAGGATAAAGCCGTGAAGACAATTCCACAATTTCTTCAGGTTTTTGAGGCTCAACAATATCGTTTTGTTCATCATCTGTTTTAAAAGCATTTCTGCTGATGGAAGCATACAAAGCATAGCATTGCTGCGCAGTTGCGCCTTTGTAGCCGTGTACTTTAACATAGTAGGTTCCAACCTTTGCACCATTCAACTTAACATTTTCCTGACGGGTTCCTGCGCGTCTGCTTCTGCCAACCATCAAGCCGTTTTCGTCATAAACCGACACATCAAAATCTGCAACCAAGTCAGTCAGCACAATTTGAATATTGTTTTGACTAACCGTGTTGTTGAACTCAAACCAATCGGTTTTGCCTTTGCTGTTTATTTGCCCGTAAGCAAAGCCGCCCGGATTGATTGTTTTTGCCCTGCTGCGCGTAGAAATACCTTCTGTTTTTTCGGCACATGGAAGATTGTAAACAACAGGATTTTCAACAGATGAACCGTTTGGAGCAACTAATGCCTTAGATGAAAGCAAACTATGACGAACGCCTCCTTCTTCAAACAGTTTCCTCATTCTTGCAACCTGACCTGTGGTGAACATACTCATTGCCGCATCATCGGTGTAATCCATAAAATTCATGAACATGGTAGTGTTGCTGCAAGAAGTCAAAACAGTTTTTGGTGCGCCAAATGTAGGCGAGCCTTGCGGTGGCGTATCTTCTACCAAATCATCGCCCGAGCAATCAGTTTTATCGCCCCATATATGTGCAAGATTCAGCCAGTGACCGATTTCATGCGTTGCGGTTCTCCCTTTGTTATACGGATATTTTGCCGTGCCCATTGTGCCAAACGCGCTTTGATTGATAACAACGCCATCCGACTTTGCTGCGCCACCGGGTAATTGCGCATAACCCAATAAATTATTGGAAAGGCGACACACCCAAATATTCAGATATTCCGCGCTGTTCCACGCATCTGCGCCTCCGCGCTCTGTGAACTTCATATCGTTGTTATCACTGAAAGAAATTTTAGAAGTAAACCTGCGGTTAATGCCGTTTGTTGCGGTGCTGTCGGGCTTGCGTTTAGCCAAAGCAAACTGAATTTTACAATCGGCAGCAACACCTTTAAAGTAGGAAGGAATATTTACAACCTCATCGCTCAACAAACTGAAATCGCGGTTCAGCACTTCAATCTGAGAAAGAATTTGCGCATCGGTGAGGCTGTCGTCAAACTTGTTGTACAACACATGAACCACAACCGGAATGGTAATCACAGCAGGCACTTCGGCAGAATCAGTTTTGTATGAACGGGCAGAAACAGGTGTGAATTTTTCAAGGATTGCGCGGTTGGCTCTGTACTGCGCATCTTCAACCAACATTTTTTCGTGATGCTCGTGCGTACTGCAATGCCGTTGCGCTTGCAGCAGGGTTGATAGCAGTAAGGGGATTAACAGTAGTAGAGTTCTAATCTTCATGATTCTTTGTTGAATCACAAAGTGTCCGTGTGCTTGTACGCAAACGGTCAGAAAAAGTTATACAACAGTTTTCATTTAGCCGCTCACTTCAAATTCTTTCATTTTTTCTGTGTTGGGAATTTTGCTTTATCGTCCGAATGTGGTTTGTCTATCAGTCTGCGGATTTTTTTTACAAACAATGATGTTTTTGTGCTGTCGTTATGACTTCAATCATAAAATAGAGTAATCAGGCGGAACTAACTTTGAATCCGAAATTCAAACAAAACTTAAATTTATGAGAAAGAGTATCAAAGTCCTCCTGTTAATCGCCACACCATTGTTTTTCACTTCATGCGGTGGCGGCAATTCTGAAAATAATTCAGATGGAAATTCTTCTAATCCGCCTCAAAGCATGGTTGCCGACCCTGCGTCTTACGACCCTGCGCGCGGTGAAGGAAAATTTGATGCAAGCAACGTCAGCATTGGTGCGTTGGATGCGGCAATGGCTTCCAAAGGCAAAGCTGTTTCGGAAACAAAATGTTTTTCATGCCACAAAATGAGCGATGAAAAATTGGTTGGTCCGGGTTGGAAAGGAGTAACTGAAAGAAGAACTCCGCACTGGATTATGAACTTCATTACAAACCCCGACCCGATGATTGAAAAAGATCCCGAAGTGCAAGCCCAGTTGGAGTTGTGCTTGGTGCGAATGCCGAATCAAAATCTTTCTGATAATGAAGCCCGCAGCATTGTGGAATTTATGAGGCAGAATGACGGAGCAAATTAAAAACGATTAGAAAGAATTAAACCAATTATTAAACACGTTAAACAACAACAGTTATGTTATCAACTAAGAAAGCAATTATAGGTGTGTTTGCCGTTGCGGCAATGGCAGCAACTTCCTGCAAACCCAAAAGTGCCGGCAATGCCGTGAGTGGTGATGCAGCATCAAAAGTATATGTCGCTCCGGGAAAATACGATGAGTTTTACAACTTCGTTTCGGGCGGTTTCAGCGGACAATTGAGCGTTTACGGATTGCCGAGCGGACGCTTGTTGCGCGTGATTCCCGTGTTTTCCGTTGACCCTGAAAAAGGTTGGGGATACAGCGAAGAAACGAAACCGATGTTAAACACTTCGCACGGCTTTGTGCCTTGGGACGATTTGCACCACGTTGAAATGTCAATGACAGACGGTGTTGCAGACGGTAAATGGGCGTTTGTAAACGGAAACAACACACCGCGCTTGGCACGTGTGGATTTGAAAACATTCCGCACTGCTGAAATTATAGAATTGCCGAACAGTGGCGGTAATCACAGTTCTCCATTCGGAACAGAAAACTCCGAATACATTGTTGCAGGAACTCGTTTCAGTGTGCCATCCGATGCCAACAGCGATGTTTCGATTGAAACTTACAAAGAGAATTTCAAAGGACACATCAGCTTTGTGAGCGTGGATAAAGAAAACGGTGAACTGAATATTGCATTTCAGTTGAAAACACCGGGTGTAAACTTCGACCTTGCACGTGCAGGCAAAGGAAAATCGCACGGCTGGTTCTTTTTCAGCACTTACAATACCGAGCAGGCAAACACTTTGCAGGAAGTGAACGCTTCGCAAAAAGACAAGGACTTTATCATGGCTGTGAACTGGAAAAAAGCTGAAGAATACATCAAAGCGGGTAAAGGCTTAAAACAGAAAGTGAAATACGCGCACAATGTTTTTGATGAGCATACACACACCGCAAAATCTGTAATCAAAGACGAAGTAAAGGTTTTGGATGTGGCGGAATATCCCGATATTGTGTATTTCATTCCTTGTCCTAAATCACCGCACGGATGCGATGTTGACCCGACAGGCGAATACATTGTAGGAAGCGGAAAACTGGCTGCGCTGTTGCCTGTATTCAGTTTTGATAAAATTCAAAAAGCGATTGCCGATAAAACTTTTGAAGAAGAAAAATATTCAGGTATTCCTGTTATTAAATATGAAGCCGCTTTGTATGGCGAAGTTGCAAAACCGGGCTTAGGACCTTTGCACACAGAATTTGATGCAAACGGAAACGCTTACACTTCTTTCTTCGTTTCATCAGAAGTGGTAAAATGGAACATTAAAGATTTGAAAGTGTTAGACAGACAACCTACTTTTTATTCCGTTGGTCACTTGATGGTTCCGGGCGGAAACACAAAAAAACCTTTGGGTAAATATTTGGTTGCTTACAACAAAATCACCAAAGACCGCTATCTGCCAACAGGTCCTGAATTATCGCAAAGTGCGCAGTTGTATGATATAAGCGGAGATAAAATGCAACTGATATTGGATTACCCAACTATCGGTGAACCGCACTACGCACAAGCAGTTGCGGCTGATTTGATAAAAAACAATCAGGTGAAAATATTTGACATCAATAAAAATAATCACCCGTTTGTTTCAAAAGGCGAAGGCGAAACAAAAGTGGAAAGAAAAGGAAATCAGGTTCACGTGCATCTGACAACCGTGCGCTCGCACTTGTCGCCCGATAAAATCGAAGGTGTGCAGTTGGGCGATGAAGTTTATTTCCACGTAACAAACCTTGAACAAGACTGGGATGTTCCTCACGGATTCGCCATCAAAGGTGCTTCAAACGGAGAGTTGCTGATTATGCCGGGCGAAACCACTACGCTGAAATGGACACCTGACCGCACAGGAATTTTCCCGATGTATTGCACAGACTTTTGCTCTGCGTTGCACCAGGAAATGTCAGGCTACGTGCGCGTTTCACCAAGAGGAAGCAATGTGAAACTCACTTATGGTTTAGGTGATAAAACAAACACTGCCAACTAAGTTGTAAATCAAATTGATACAAACAGGGCAGCTCATCTTTCTGAACTGCCCTGTTGTTTTTTTACCTCATCATAATCTGCTAAAAATGACAAATAAAATTTCAGTTACATCCAAAATATTGCTCATCATCTCGGCAGTGCTGTTGGTCATTTCTTTGTTTGTTCCGCTCTGGCAAATTGACCTTGACGCGCCTCAATATCCCGAAGGTCTTATGCTTGAAATATGGGCGAATAAAATTGCAGGAAACGTAGATATTATTAACGGACTGAACCATTATATCGGAATGAAAACCTTGCATACGGAAGATTTTATTGAGTTCAAAATACTGCCGTATATCATCAGCATTTATGCCGTATTGTTTTTGCTTACTGCGTGGATTGCCCGTAAAAAAATGCTTTACGCTGCTTTAATATTGTTTATTGTATTTGGCGTTGTGTCCATGGTAGATTTCTGGATGTGGGAATATGATTACGGACACAACTTAGACCCCAATGCCGCTATCCAAGTGCCCGGCATGGCATATCAGCCGCCTTTAATCGGCTTCAAACAACTGCTTAATTTTGGCGCGTATTCAATGCCTTCAACAGGCGGATGGTGTTTTGTTATAGCGGGTTTACTTGTGCTTTTTGCAGTGGCAAAAGAAGCGGGTTGGTTAAATAAATTTATCATGAATAAGAAAAAAACATTGGTAATGACTGCGAGTTTTGCTTTGCTGTTTATGGCTTCATGCAACAACCACGAACCGCAACCGATAAAACTAAATACAGATAATTGCGACTATTGCCGAATGACAATTTCCGATGGAAAATTTGCTGCGGAAATAATTACACAAAAAGGTCGCGTTTACAAATTTGACGACCTCAGTTGTATGCTTGATTATGCAAGCGAACAGGACGCGAATACGGTTAAAAATTATTATGTAAACGATTATCTAAAAAACAATGAACTGATTGATGCCACTGCTTCATGGTATGTTCATCATAACAAAATTAAAAGCCCGATGAGCGGAAATACTGCCGCGTTTTCTTCCGAAGAAAACGCGCGTGAATATGCTGCGGAATTAAATGTAAAACCTTTTGGATGGGCGGAACTGAATAATGAAAATTCTCACGAACATCATCATTAAACAGCGTGTTGCGTACATATTGATTTTGTTGCTGCTTGCTGTTGGTAAAACAACAGTCGGCAAGACAGTTTATGTGGGCAAACAAAAAAATTATGCTTCCATAAAAGCGGCAATTGCGGCTTGCAGCAATGGCGACAGCATTATTGTTACACACGGCATTTACAACGAAGGAAATATTGTAATTGACAAATCTGTTTACCTGCTTGGGCAAAACAATCCTGTGCTTGACGGTGAATTGAAACACGAAATTATTTCTGTAAAAAGCAATCATGTTGTTGTAAAAGGATTAACGCTGCAAAACTGTGGTCGCACGGTAATGAACGACCCCGCAGCGATAAAGGTGTATGATGTAAAAAATGTGCTGATTGAAAACAATATTTTGCTGAATAATTATTTCGGAATTTACCTGCAATATTCGCAAGGCAGTATTGTGAAAAACAACGTTATCAAAGCATCTCAAAAAGAAGAACATCAGTCGGGTAACGGTATTCACTGCTGGAAAAGCGACAGTTTGCAAATTACAGGCAACCGCATTTCGGGACATCGTGACGGCATTTATTTTGAGTTTGTCACGCATTCGGTTATCTGGCGAAACATTGCCGAAAATAATTTGCGATACGGATTGCATTTTATGTTTTCCAACAACGATGCCTATTTTACCAACTACTTTAAAAACAACGGGGCAGGTGTTGCGGTGATGTTCACTAAACACGTTGTAATGATGAATAACACATTTGAAGAAAACTGGGGCGATGCGGCTTACGGATTATTACTCAAAGAAATTTCAGATTGCTACCTTGCGGAAAATACTTTTGTTAGAAACACGACAGGCGTTTTTTTTGACGGCTCTAACAGAATTACCGTAGAAAAAAATGTATTCAAATCGAATGGTTGGGCAATGCGAATGCAGGCGAATTGTATGGACAATACGCTTTCGTACAACAACTTTCTCGGCAATACGTTTGATGTAAGCACCAACGGCACGCTTACACTCAACCATTTCAGCGAAAACTATTGGGACAAATACGAGGGCTACGATTTGGACAAAGACCGCATTGGCGATATTCCTTATCGTCCGCTTAGCTTGTATTCCGTTATCATAGAAAAAAATCCGCCCGCTATGCTTTTGTATCGCAGTTTTATTATCGGCTTGTTAGACAAATCCGAAAAAGTATTACCAAGCCTTACACCCGAAAATTTTGTGGACAATAAACCTCTGATGAAACCTCTTGCATTATGATAATTCCGGGATTTTATTTTTTACAGATTGGGAATTAAATTCCCAATCTGTAAAAAATAAAGTTGTATCTTTGCGGTATGATAAAACGACAGGCAAAAGCAAAATTGCAGGAAATGGCAAAAAAGTTTCCTGTGATAACCGTTACTGGACCACGACAGTCCGGTAAAACAACGCTTTGCAAGCAGTTGTTCTCAAATTATCGTTATGTGTCGCTCGAAAACCCCGATATGCGTTCCTTTGCCGAAAACGACCCGCGTGGTTTTTTAGACGAATATGACGGGCGTGTGATTTTGGACGAAGTGCAAAACACACCGCAGCTTTTTTCGTATCTGCAAGGCATTGTAGATGAAAAAAAACAAAGCGGACAGTACATTTTAAGCGGCTCGCAAAACTTTCTGCTGCTGGAAAAAATAACACAGTCGCTTGCCGGCAGAACGTATATTTTTCACTTGCTGCCACTAAGCCAAAGCGAACTCCGTAAACATTACAAGCAAAATCTTTCGGAAGCCTTATTCAATGGTGGTTATCCCGCTATTTACGACAGGCAAACCGCCCCGCACGATTTCTTTCCGTCCTACATTCAAACCTACATAGAGCGCGATGTTCGCAACGTTTTGCAGGTACGGAATTTGAATACATTTTCGGATTTTCTGAAATTGTGTGCCGGTCGCACAGGACAGCTTTTCAATGCTTCGGCTATCGGCAACGAACTCGGTTTAGACCATAAAACCGTGCAGCACTGGCTTTCTATTTTGGAAGCGAGTTTTATTGTTTTTCGATTAAATCCTTGGTTTGTCAATTTCAATAAGCGAGTGGTAAAAACACCGAAATTGTATTTTTATGACACGGGACTTGCAAGCTATTTATTGGGGCTTCGCAGTGCGGAAGATGTGAATACACACTACGCCAAAGGCGCATTGTTTGAAAACTATGTGATTACCGAATATCTGAAAAACAACTTCAATCAGGGCGACAATCAAATGCCATATTTCTGGCGTGATAACACCGGCAATGAAATTGATTTGTTAGCTGATTTTGGACAGCGACTGAAAATAGCAGAAATAAAATCTGCTAAAACAATAGGCAGCGATTTTTTCAAAGGATTAAATTATTTTGAAAAAATCCAAAGCAAATACACGATTGAAAAAGCAATTATTTATGGTGGCGAAACTGCCCGAAAACAGTACGAAAGTATTATCATTCCTTGGAATAAAGTAGAAAAATTATGATTTTCATTTTTTACAGATTGGGAATTAAATTCCCAATCTGTAAAAAATAATTTTCTGTTCAGTATCTATTTAACAGCTATTGTTTTTATGACCGTAGTCATAAGATTAAGAAAAAGAGATTTGTAGTTTTGAATGAAAGATGAAACCGCTTACATTATGATTGAAACCGTAAATATTTCCAAGCGTTTTGGTAAATTGCAGGTGTTGAATAACATCAACCTGAAATTGAACAGAGGCGAATGTATTGCTCTGATAGGACCGAA
>CAZSEG010000129.1:6345-8839 GCA_964605875.1 uncultured Chitinophagaceae bacterium | reverse complement strand
ATCAGTTTCTGCTTTTTTCCTCAACTGGTTACAGGGTTTCGGACAATACTGTTTTAAAATCCTGCAATAGACACACGAGCGCACAATGTCATTAAGTTAAGCAATTTGTGATGAGTCTATGTCCTCCTTCTCCTAAAACCATCTTCTGCTTTTCTGCTCCTTTGGAGAAGATGCCGAACAGATGAGGCAGAGAAGATGTTGGAGGATGAGGTTTTCGGACAAAGAAAATCCATAACCTAATGGTATTGCACAAACACAGGCAGGGAACTTTTCCAAAGTTTCCAAATTTGGAAAAGTTGCAACAAAAAAGGCTGTCTTTTCGAGACAGCCTTTTTTGATATATGCGGAAGCTATTGCTTACTTAGAATACAATTCCACAATCAACTGCTCGTTGATGGTTTCGGGAATCTGGTCGCGCTCGGGGAAGTCAAGGAAAGTACCTTCAACAGAAGATTCATCCAAAACCAACCAATTGAATTTTTTAGAGCGACCTGTCAAAGCGTGTTGCACCACATCTAAGTTTTTGCTCTTTTCGCGCAAAGCAACTTTATCGCCCGGGCGCAAAGTGTAAGATGGAATGTTCACCACATCGCCATTTACGGTAACGTGTTTGTGAGAAACCAACTGACGTGCCTGCATACGGGTTACAGCAAATCCCAAGCGGTAAACTGTATTGTCCAAACGACCTTCCAGCATTTTCAAAAGGTTTTCACCTTTTACACCTTTCTTGCGGGAAGCTTTCTCGAACAAATTGCGGAACTGACGCTCCAATAAACCGTAAGTATATTTAGCTTTTTGCTTTTCAGCTAACTGAACTGCGTATTCGCTTTTTTGTTTACGCTTTTTTGAAAGCCCGTGCTGACCCGGAGGGTAGCTGCGCTTGTCAAAGTTTTTGTCTTCACCAAAAATAGCAACGCCAAATTTGCGTGCAATCTTTGTTTTTGGTCCTGTATAACGAGCCATTGCTTATATCTTTTCTTTTGGTTAGTCTAAAATTTTGTCAGTTTTTTTGCTGTAGCGTACAGTTTTACCTTTCTCTTCCCTGCGTCCGATTCTGGTAGGTTTGCCATCGCTTAACAATGCCACATTTGAAATATGCACAGAGCCTTCGCTTTTCACGATGCCACCGTTTGGATGTTGTGCGCTTGGTTTGCTGTGTTTGGTTTGAAGGTTGATACCTTCGATGAAAACGCGGTTTTTCGCTCTGTCAATTTCCGTGATGCGACCTTGTTTTCCTTTGTCGTCTCCGGTAATCACCTGAACCGTGTCCCCTTTTTTTACATGTAATTTAGCCATGATTTTCTCTTTTAATTCTGTTGAGGTTTATAACACTTCTGGAGCTAATGAAATAATTTTCATAAACTGCTTGTCGCGCAATTCGCGGGCAACGGGTCCAAAGATACGTGTGCCGCGCGGTTCATCCTGATTGTTCAGCAACACAACTGCGTTGTCGTCAAAACGAATATATGAACCGTCTTTTCTGCGAATGTGTTTGGTGCTGCGCACAACAACGGCTTTGCTTTTAGAGCCTTTTTTTACACCGCCCGTAGGCAATGCTTTTTTAACGGCTACCACAACTTTATCGCCAATGCTTGCGTAACGTCTTTTTGAACCGCCCAATACACGGATTACAAGCACTTCTTTTGCTCCGCTGTTGTCGGCAACCTGTGCCCTACTTTCCTGCTGTAACATTTCGTTTTAGTTTATATTTTTCTGACCTGTTGTTCAAAAATTATTTAGCGCGTTCAACTACTTCCACCAATCTCCAACGCTTGGTTTTGCTCAATGGGCGGGTTTCCATGATGCGAACGGTATCGCCTGATTTTGCATCATTTTTTTCATCATGCGCTTTGAACTTTTTAGTTTGCTTGATGAACTTTCCATAGATAGGGTGTTTTACTTTACGCTCAATGGCAACTGTGATTGTTTTGTCCATTTTATCGCTGGTAACAAGACCTATACGTTCTTTTCTGAGATTGCGTTCCATGTTTATGCCTTCGCTGTTTTACGTTTGTTTAATTCTGTAAGCAATCTTGCCACATCTCTGCGCTTGGCGCGGATAGCAGCAGGATTATCTAAAGTTGTGATTGCGTGCGTAAATTCTATACGTTGCAACACCGCTTTGTCTTCACTTATTTTTGCCACCAAATCTTCAGTAACGAATTGCTGAATATCTTTTTGACCTGTTTTTCTGTTAGTTCCCATTATATTAGTTATGGATCGTTAGTCAATTTATTTTGTAGTTGCAGCAATTTCTACCGCATCATGCGCTGTGATAAATCTGGTTTGAACCGGCAATTTTTGTGCCGCCAAACGCATAGCTTCTACGGCTATATCGCGCGAAACGCCATCACATTCAAAAAGAATGGTTCCGGGTTTAACGATAGCGCACCAACCTTCGGGATTACCTTTACCTTTACCCATCCTTACTTCGGCTGGTTTACGGGTGATAACTTTATCGGGGAAAATACGAATCCACACTTTTCCTTCACGC
>CAZSEG010000129.1:0-6335 GCA_964605875.1 uncultured Chitinophagaceae bacterium | reverse complement strand
TGCAACACCTTTGTTGCGCCCCTTCTGTGTTTTGCGGAATTTCGTCCTTTTAGGTAATAACATGACTATCGAATTATTCTTGTTCTAAAATTTATTTTCTATCACGGTTTTCACGGGTGCGGTTTCCTCCGCCACCTGCACCGCCTCTGCCGCGCGGTTGTCTGCGTTCTTGTCCGCCACCTTCGTTGCCGGTGCTTCCTGTATTAACGTTGGTTGCTGCTGCGGCTAACGACAAATCTCTTTTGCCGTAAACTTCACCGCGACAAATCCATACTTTAATACCTAATTTACCGTAAACAGTCAAGGCTTCAGAAAGTACATAGTCAATATCTGCTCTCCAAGTATGCAAAGGCACACGACCTTGTTTGTATTCTTCGCTGCGGGCAATCTCTGCGCCACCGATACGACCGCTTACGCGCACTTTAATACCTTCTGCGCCCATACGCATTGCAGAAGAAATTGCCAACTTAACGGCTCTTCTGTAATTGATACGCGCTTCCAATTGTTTAGCGATAGTTTCACCTACAATTGCTGCATCAGTTTCGGGTCTGCGGATTTCAGAGATATTGATTTGAACATCTCTGCCGGTTAATTTTTTAATTTCTTCTTTAATTCTGTCCACTTCATTGCCGCCACGACCGATGATAATACCCGGACGAGAGGTGTGAATAGTAATCGTTACGCGATTCAAAGTACGCTCAATGGTTACTTTAGAAACTCCGCCTTTGTTGATACGCGCTCTTAGGTATGCTCTGATTTTTTCGTCTTCAATCAATTTTGAAGCCGCGTCTTTTCCGGCATACCAATTGCTGTCCCATCCGCGAACAATTCCTAACCGATTGGCTACAGGACTGGTTTTGTGACCCATACTTTGTTGTTTTTCCTCTGTTTTATTTTAAAAAGGGCTGCAAAGATAATATTAGAATGAAGTAAAGCAAATGTTCGTGTGAAAATTTTCCAAGAACATTAAAAATCATCTCAAATCTTCCACGCGCACACCGGGATATTTCTTTGTATCGAAGGAGAAATAATCTGCGCTTAGTTCCTGATTTACCTTTTCTTTCAGTATTTGGTAGATGTATCTGTATCCGTTTTTGGAGTAAACTTTTGCTTCCAGTAAATTAAATGCGGCTTCGTCAAAACCGGCATCTATTTTAAAGTAAGATACCTTCTTATTTATAGGACTCATTTCTACGATGGCAACTTTTTTTCCGGCAAAAGTTTTTCGTTCGCGCATCTGGTGCGAATAACCTTCCTGATAAAATGAAAAGATTTTGGCGGGCGAAAAAACTTCATCGCTTTCTTCAAACAAAGAAATCTGAACTTCCTTATCTGCGGGTGTGTAAGTCCAAAGATTTTTTCCATCGCAGAAAATTTCCTGTCCTTTCATGCTGATTCGGAATTTTTCGCCCGAAAGCGTGATTGTTCCTTTTATAGTATCGGTGAGTTTTGCTTCGCTGTCGGTTGGTTTTACTTTCGGCTGAATGGCGAGCAATTGAAAATCGGCTTTGATGTTTTTGTATGCTTCATACTTAGCAGCTACTTTTTTCAGCAGCAATTCCGATTCATCATCATTATATGATTTCGGTTTTTCTTGTGCAGTCAATATGAATGTACTGAAAAAACACAGTAGATGCAGGAAGGTAATTTTTCTTTTCAACATAAAATTGTTTCGGCAGACAAATAAAACGGCAATTGGCTTAATGAGAAGTTAAGATTTGTGTGTCAAATATCTCATCAAAAACAGGAACGCCATTTGAAAAGTGTGGCAGCAGGTCAGAACCCGATGCAACCAATCTAAACGAAGGATGGTCTATGAAGCAGGTTTAGTTTTATTGTTAATCAATTAGGTGTGAAAGTCCGGTTGTGTATTCAACCGGATTTTTTATTTGGCTTAGTTCAATTGCATTTCACTGATAACCTGCGGAACCCATTGCTGAATGCGACTTTCCGTTAATTCATCCTGATTGTCCACATCCAAACACAAGCCTACAAATTTATCGCCACGCTGTGCTTTGCTGAAATCATGCTCGTAGCCCACAGCAGACCACAAGCCAACCAACTCACCGCCATTTTGCTCTACAATTTCTGCAAACAAACCAAGTGCATCACAGAAATAAGAGGCATAACCGTATTGATCGCCCAAGCCGAAAAAGGCAACTTTTTTACCTTTAAAATCTATTTGTTTCATTTCGGGAATAAATTCTTCCCAGTCGCCTTGCAATTCTCCATCGTACCATGTAGGCATTCCCAACACCAAGAAATTGTATGCCTGCATATCGGCAGCTTTCTTTTTGTAAATTTCTTTTACATCCACTTCATCCGCCCCAACCGAAGATTCAATAAGGGTTTTGAGTTGTTTTGCAACGCGCTCGGTGTTGCCTGTGTCTGTTCCGTAAAACAATCCTACTTTAGCCATAACTGATATTTTGAGGGCGCGAAGGTAACTATGCAGGCGAAAGTTATAGTGAATTTTGTGTAAAAAAAATCTACACATTCGCACCCTTCAAATTTGCTTTTGAGAAACATTCAACCAATAACATTACTGCTGATTGCAAACGCAATTTCCGGCATCAGCCAAGGCATTACCATGATTGCCATTCCATGGTATTTTACAGGCATTTTGCATCAGGAAGGATTGTTCGGCAGCATTTACTTTTTCGTTACTGCCGTTTCGCTTTTTTGGGGCGTTTATGCAGGCACTTTGATTGACCGCTACGACCGCAGAAAACTTTTTCTTGCCATGAATGTGGCGGGCTTGTTCATTCTTGGCGGCACGGCTGCTTACGGATTTTACAATGAAGGTTTGAACCGGTGGATGGCTGCTTTGCCTTTTGCGGCTACTGCTTTTATCTACAACATTCACTACCCCAATCTGTATGCTTTTGCGCAGGAAATTACTCCGAAAGAAAACTATGCAAAAGTAAATTCGCTGCTTGAAATTCAGGGGCAAATTTCATTTACGCTTGCAGGCGGCATTGCCGCTATTTTGCTGAACGGATTGGATGGAAGCGGCTATTCAATAGGTTCGTTGTCTTTACTGAAAGGATTTGTTGTAAAGGCATGGACTATTTATGAAATCTTCTTTGCTGATGCGCTTACGTATATTGTTGCGCTGGCAATTATTTACGCCATAAAAACCCTGCCTGTTGTTGAAAAGAAAATTGATACCGCCCCATTAACCGAAAGACTAAAAACAGGTTTTCGTTATTTGAAAAATCATCCGGTTTTGTTGCGCTTCGGTTTTATGTCGCTGTCGCTGTTTCTTGCAATTATTATTTTCAGCACGCTGCTTTCGCCTGTGTATGTGAATTTATTTCTGGGAAGAGGCGGAGATGTTTATGCTTTGTCCGACATGGCTTTTTCTTTCGGAGCTTTGCTTGCCGGCTTTATTACTGCGCGGTTGATTGGTGCTTCGCAAAGTGTGCGCGGCATTATGATAATGTTGCTGGTTGCCGGAGCGATGCACTTGGTGATGGTTGCCACAAAAGTTGTTGCCTTCTTTTATATGGCAAATTTCATCATCGGATTTTGTAATGCAGGCGTAAGAATTTTGCGCGTTACCTACTTGTTTAATCATATTCCAAATCATATTATTGGAAGAAGCACGAGCGTGTTTTTTGTGCTGAATGTTTTGGGCAGATTAGTTTTGATTGGTTTGTTTTCATTACCGTTTTTTCATACACCTGCAACCATTCTTATTCCGATGGTGATACTTGCTGCAATATGTTTTGCGGCTGTGATTTTTATTCAAAGAGATTATGACAGGCTGTAACAAAAGCAATCAATAAGTAATCATCTGCGGCTTCGCTTTCTTTAGATATTGGCGGATAATTTTTTGCGCTTCGCTGCTGTGGTTATCGGGCTTGATAATTGTTTTGAGATTTTCAACTGTGGGCTGGATTACTTCTTTAAAGAAAAATCCGAAGCCTTTATATTGGTTGTTTTCTACCCACACCACGCTGGTTTCATCGGGGTGCATTCCTTCGCCTATGATGAAGAAATTGCTTGCGCGAAACAGGTAACGCTTTACCGCCTGATTGATTTTTTGATTGAGCGTGTCGCGCAGTTTTGAAATATCGCGGTTGGTTTCTTTCAAACGATGCAGCATCGCATAATGCCCGTACAAATTATTATCGGCAGTGATTTTTGCATAAACTCTTGCTGCTGATGCACGGGAGGAAAATTTGAGCGCAGTGCCTTCGGGATCATTTTTAAGCGGTAAAATTTTGAGGTGTAAAACATTGTCATCATCAGGCACAATGTACAAGCCAAAAGCAGGGGCAGTTTCTCTTACCGGTTTATTGAATGTCGTACCCGATTTGTATTGTTGTTTAAGCACCCTGAGCTTTGCAATCAGCTCCGAACCTGTCAATTCATAATCAATGCTGTGTACTGCATGAAGCAATTCTTTTTGCGGAATATCATCGGCAGCTTTTGCAAAATGCTGAATCACTTTTTTGCGGATGTTTTTAGAGCCTTCTATGTACAGCACTTGTCCCGATTCATCTTTCAGGTAAAAGATACCCGATTCTTCAGGCAAAACTTCGATGTGTGCCGCCTGCAATTGCGGAGGAAGCGCACTTACATCCAAGCCATCGCGCAGTTCAATATCCAAAAATTTTGCGGCATTATCGGCAGCAAGCATCAGCTCTAACAACTTTACGGTTGCTGCTGCATCGCCCAAAGCGCGGTGGCGGTTTTCGATGTTGATGCCGATGCTGTTGCACAACCTGCCGAGACTGTAAGAAGGCATACCCGGCATTACTCTTTTACACAGACTGACCGTATCTAATTGCTTGCAGGCAAAATCAATTCCGATGCGTTTAAATTCATTTCTAATCATGCCGAAATCAAACTTCACATTGTGCGCAGTGAAAATATTACCATCGGTAAGCGCAAGAATTTTCTGATGTATCTCTTCAAAGGTCGGGGCGTTTTTCACCATCGCCTGCGTGATACCTGTCAGCTTCACGACCCAAGGATCAATGGGGCGATTCGGATTTACAAGCGTTTGAAATTCATCAACAATTTTATTTCCGTCAAAAATTAAAACGGCAATTTCGGTGAGCCTGTCCACAGCCGGACTGCCTCCTGTGGTTTCAACATCTATTACGGCATACATCAGTTGCGAAAATATGTTTTAGATTGAGTTATGGATTAAAAAAAATAGCCGAATACTTTATTGTAACCACATAGAAACATAGTGTTACGAGGAATTTGTTTGCGTAAGCAAACACTCTGTGTACTCCTCTATCCTGCGGGAAATCAAGAAGATTAAAGTTTACATAGCCAAAACAAGTTTTGGGCATAACATAGCAGGTTGCTAATTGAACTACAAGGAAAAAGCTATGTTTCTATGTGGTTTCAATTTTATAGTTGTAACACAAGCGGGGCAACTAATCCATAACTCACGTTATTTTTAGATTGAGGTGTTGAACCCTAAAATGAAATAAGAAGTTAAAAGTTTACAGCAAACCGTATTATGAAAATTGTTTAATTTCTGTTTGCTATAATTGCACTATTCGTAAACAATTAAATTCAATAATTATGTCATTTACATTGCCGACTTTATCTTATGCCTACAACGCTTTAGAGCCGCACATTGATGCGCGTACTATGGAAATTCACCACAGCAAACACCACAATGCTTATGTTACCAATCTGAATGCTGCCATTGCAGGCACGGAGTGGGACAACAAAACCATCGAAGAAATTCTAAAAAATATTTCAAAGCTGTCGCCTGCTGTTCGCAACAATGGCGGTGGTCATTTTAACCACTCTTTGTTTTGGAATATTCTTGCGCCAAATGCAGGCGGTGCGCCATCGGGCAAACTGGCTGATGCCATCAACGGAACTTTCGGTTCGTTTGATAAATTTAAAGAAGAATACAGCAAAGCGGCAGCTACGCGCTTTGGTTCGGGTTGGGCTTGGCTGTGTGTTTCGGCAAAAGGTTTGGAAATTTGCTCAACTGCAAATCAAGATAATCCTTTGATGGATTTGCCTGAAGCGCGCGGTTGTGGCGGCACTCCGATTCTTGGTTTGGATGTGTGGGAACACGCCTACTATCTGAACTATCAAAACCGCAGACCAGACTACGTTGCAGCATTTTACAATGTTATCAACTGGAAAGAGGTTGAGAAAAGATTCGATGAAGTGAGCAAATAGTGTTTGCCTTTATTTATTAAGTTATTCGGGCTGTGTAAACTTTAAATTTAAAGTTTACACAGCCCGAATAAGTTTTGGACATATTTATTCATCAAGAACTATATTAGACCTCTTCGGAAAATATTCGCCTTCATAGCAAGAAGTCTTCGACTACGCTGTCAATGACA
>CAZSEG010000128.1:7696-9173 GCA_964605875.1 uncultured Chitinophagaceae bacterium | reverse complement strand
CGCAGACCGCGTACACGTCCGGTAGCGATGAACCCTGTAGATCACCCGATGGGTGGTGGTGAAGGTCGCGCTTCGGGTGGTCATCCGCGCAGCCGCAACAGCCAAAAATCTAAAGGATTGAAAACACGCGCTCCTAAAAATGCTTCAAGCAGATTGATTATCCAACGCAGAAATTCTAAATAACAAAATAAAATACACAAGAAATGGGACGTAGTATAAAAAAAGGACGTTACGTAGCTTACAAGTTATTAAAGAAGATAAGCAAACTGAACGAATCGGGCAAAAAAACGGTTATCAAAACATGGAGCCGCCCTTCGATGATTTTACCTGATATGGTTGGTCATACGTTTGCGGTACACAACGGAAATAAATTTATTCCTGTTTATGTAACTGAAAACATGGTGGGTCATCGCTTAGGCGAGTTCAGCCCTACACGCCAGTTTAAAGGTCACTCAGGCAACAAGAAGAAATAATTAAGCAAGTATTCACTCATTGAATAAAGAAACAGAAATGGAAGCAGTAGCAAAATTAAATAACAACCCGACCAGCGACCGCAAAATGCGTTTGATTGCTGATTTGATTCGCGGCAAAAAGGTTGAAGATGCACTTACAATCTTAAAGTTCAGCAAACAGGAAGCATCTAATAAATTAGAGAAATTGCTGAAAAGTGCCATCAACAACTGGCAGCAAAAAAACGATGCCCGTCCGGAGGATAACGAACTTATCGTAAAAGAAATTTTCGTGAATCAAGGTCGCTCATTAAAGCGTTTCCTGCCTGCACCTCAAGGTCGCGCATACCGCGTTCGCAAACGCAGCAATCACGTAACCGTGAAAGTGGACAGCAAAGTAAGCGCAGCAGCCTTACCTGCGGAAGAAACAGCAGAAGTTTCAGCAGACTAACAGTTTGAAATAAAGATCGAAAGCCACCGCGAGGTGGCTTTTTTGTTTAATACTATTGCGAATATAGATTTGACAGGATACACAATACCTATGGCATACATTGCTGTAAGGTTAGGGCGCGGTAAGTAATTGTGCTGAAATAAAGGTTAAAACCAAAGCCCTATTTGGCATTCATCAAAGTCTCAATCTCATCGGCTTCGATAGGGATGTTCGCCATCAGGTCAATCGGCTTGTCTTTTGTAACTAAAATGTTATTCTCCAAACGAATACCGATTTTTTCTTCGCGAATGTAAATACCCGGCTCGCAGGTAAGCACCGCACCCGCCTGTATTTTGTGATAACGACTTCCCACATCGTGCGTATTCAAACCAAGAAAATGTGCCGTACCGTGCGGGAAATACTTTTTGAACAAAGGCTGCTTCTTATCCTGCTTTTTCACATCCGCAGCTTTCAGCAATTTCAGCTTAATCAATTCGGCTTCCATCAATTCACCAATATGTTTATTGAAGTCGAAAAGATTGATACCGGGTTTCATCAAATCGCGCGCTGCATTGTGAATGCGCAACACCGCATTATA
>CAZSEG010000128.1:0-7686 GCA_964605875.1 uncultured Chitinophagaceae bacterium | reverse complement strand
TGTATAATGCGGTGTTGCGCATTATACACTTCTTTCTGACGCTTGGTAAACTTGCCGCTCACAGGAATTGTGCGCGTTAAATCCGAACAGTAGTTGGCGTATTCTGCGGCACAATCCATCAACAGCAAATCTCCATTTTTGCATTGCGCATTATTGGCGTTGTAATGAAGGAAACAAGCATTCTCTCCGCTGGCAACAATAGGCTCGTAAGCATGGCGGGTAGCGCGGTTGCGGATGTATTCGTGCGTAAGTTCCGCTTCCACTTCATATTCAAATACACCGGGTTTCACAAACTTCAACGTACGCAAAAAACCTAAGCGCGTAATCTCGATGGCGCGATTCAGCAAACCAATTTCCAATGTTGATTTGCGCATTCTCAATTCAGCCATAATGGGCGCTAATCTTTCGTAGCGGTGCAATGGAAAAGCATCGCGGATGCGCTGCGCAAATTTGCCTTCGTAAGTATCTACTTTCCACGAAGCGCGGTCATGCTCATTCGTATTCAAAAACACATGGTCGGCAAGGTGCATCAATGCAAACAAAGTGCCGAAAACCTCACTGCTCCAGCGCACTTCTTCTATGCCCGAAATGCGTTGCGCTTCTGCCTTGGTGAGTTTCTTTCCTTCCCATGTTTCTAAATGTTCATTAGGCTGGCGAATGAATAATATCTCGCGGTGTTCCGCTACGGGTGCATCGGGAAACAGTAATACATAAGTTTCCTCTTGGTCAATTCCTGTAAGGTAAAACAAGTCGGGATTTTGTCGCCACTTGTAGGTTGCATCTGCGCTGTCGGGCATGGCAACATTGCTTGTAAGCACCGCAAGGCTGTTCTTCTTCAGTTCTTTAACTAAGTTCTTTCTGTTCAGCTTAAAAAGCTCGGGATTTATAGCATCGTACCGCATGGCGCGAAAGTATGTTTTTATCGTGCAGAAGAATTGGTTCGGTTGGAAAATATTTTATTCTGAAAATCAATTGCTGTTGTTCAAAATCCGTGTAATCCCAAAATCTGCGTAATCATCACTTGTGTAATCATCTACTTTTTACCTCAACCCTTTCCGCCAATCAACTTTTTCATTTACTATTTGCTGCAAACGCTCAATGCTGATGCGCTCTTGCTGCATGGTGTCGCGGTCGCGGAGGGTAACGGTGTTGTCTTCCAAAGTTTGGTGGTCAACGGTTACGCAAAATGGCGTACCGAGCGCATCCTGCCTGCGGTAGCGTTTTCCGATAGAATCTTTTTCGTCATAAAAACATTTGTGGTCGAACTTCAACACATCAAATATTTCGCGCGCTTTTTCAGGCAAGCCATCCTTCTTTAATAAAGGTAAAACGGAAATTTTTATTGGTGAAAGAAATGCGGGCAAACGCAACACCGTGCGCTCGCTGCCATCTTCCAATTTTTCGTTTTCATAGCCGTTGCAAATCAATGCAAGGAAAGTGCGATTCAAGCCCACAGAAGTTTCTACCACATACGGCACATAGCTTTGATTCAATTCATTATCGAAGTATTGCAGCTTTTTACCTGAAAGATTTTGGTGCTGCGTTAAGTCAAAATCTGTGCGCGAATGGATGCCCTCAATCTCCTTTAAACCAAAAGGAAACTGGAACTGAATATCCACCGCAGCGTTGGCATAATGCGCCAATTTTAAATGGTCGTAAAACTTCAGTTTGCTTTCTGCAAAGCCCAAACTCTTATGCCACTTCATGCGGCTTTCTTTCCACTTTTCGTACCACTCCATTTCGGTGCCGGGGCGAACAAAAAACTGCATTTCCATTTGCTCAAATTCGCGTGTGCGGAATATGAATTGCCGTGCCACAATTTCATTGCGGAAAGCCTTGCCAATTTGCGCTATACCAAAGGGAATGCGCTGGCGCGAAGTGTTCAACACGTTGAGGAAATTTACAAAAATTCCCTGCGCGGTTTCGGGGCGCAGGTAAATTGTTCCTGCTTCATCGGCTACGCTGCCTACCTCAGTAGAAAACATCAAATTAAATTGACGAACATCCGTCCAGTTCCTGCTGCCGCTGATGGGGCAGGCAATTTCAAGGTCAATGATAATTTGTTTTAAATCGTCTAAGTTGTTCGCTTCCAATGCGGCTTTAAAACGGGTTTCAATGGCAGTCAGCTTTTCTTTGTTGCGCAGCACGTTGGGATTGGTTTGCAGAAACATCGCACGGTCGAAAGTTTCACCAAATTTCTTTGCTGCCTTTTCTACTTCCTTGTCAATTTTATCCTCAATTTTTGCCATTGCGTCTTCAATCAACACATCGGCACGATAGCGTTTTTTACTGTCTTTGTTATCAATCAAAGGATCCATGAACGCATCCACGTGTCCGCTGGCTTTCCATGTTTTTGGGTGCATAAAGATGGCGGCATCAATGCCCACAATGTTTTCATTCAACTGCACCATACTTTTCCACCAGTATTGCTGCAGGTTGTTCTTCAACTCGATACCGTAGGGACCGTAATCATACACAGCGCCCAAGCCTTCATAAATTTCGGATGACGGGAAAATGAAACCGTATTCTTTGCAGTGCGAAATGATTTCCTGAAACAGGTTAGGCGCGTTCTCTTTACTCATGGTGCGCGAAAGTAAAATAATTGATGAGTGCCAATGATTGATTCCAAGCTAATCCAAGAAAAAAATATAATTGAAAATTCATTTTTTTGATACATTCACGCTGTTTCTTCTTTCGGTTGAAAGAAAAACAAAATCAATAGTTCACTTATCACAAATCATTCAAAATTCAATTATTATGATTCAGGTGCTTTATACACAAGACCATGCAGACAGGGGTATTGCTTTCGCAAGTGAAATAGGCGCATCACACAATTTAATTGATGTTGTGCCCGCAGCTAAGGGAATAACCACATTGACATTGTGGGGGCATGGCGACAACCATCACTTTTGCGGAAAGGATGCGTCAGAGATAAAAAAGGTGATAGTTGGTTGGAAGAAGGTCAATCCTCAATTAAGTACGGTGGAAATTATCACCTGCAATGCACGTCATGCTCCTTCAGGCTCCAGTTCATTTGTCAACCAGTTGAAAAATAAATTGCAGGCTTTTTTCAGCAGCACCCACAAGCTCACCAAAAAAATTGCAATAAAAGCCTTGCCTGTTTCGGTAGGCGGCAAAAGCAATGCTTTTTCTATTTTGCTTGCAGACCATACTTCAAAAAGCTGGTGCTACATCACCGCACCCGGCACTGATGACAGCTTAATGTGGCAAGGCGCCAACAAAATAAAGTTTCATGATGTTGACGGGAAATCGGTATCCTACAAAGGCAATATTGCAGAACGGGCTAATCAAATTGCCAGCAACGACAAAGACCGTAAATACACGCTGAATTACGGAAGCTTCAGTATGCTTCGTAAAAGTTTGGTGTTTGTTTAATTCTTTACTGACAGTGATATCAAGGTGTTTTATTCAAACACAAAATTGTTGCAGTAGTTCTTTTTGTCAGAGAAATTCCGGTGAACTGAAAAATCAAATTCTGACAACGGCAATTGTTTGATTCCATAAATGAAAAACCATTTATAGCCAAGCGATTCAAGAAAGCTGAAAGTTTGCATCGCTTTTTCTTTGCCGATATGCCGCGCTTCTATTTCAATCAAAATTTTTGGGCTCATGCTGCTGGCAATGATGCAGGTTTTCAACAATAATGTCTTTGTATATTTTTCTGCTGAATAAATCCATCCATCCTGTAATGGTAAGCGTTACAAAGTAGAGGTCGTCAGGAGATGTTTTTCTATATTCGCTCATGTAAGCGTATGGGATGTTATTGCAAGAAAAAAAGAACGCGGGGACGCGGAGTAAAAATACACTCGCAAGATGCGAGCGCAGGCGGTTAGTTTATTTTATTTGGCACGAGCGGACGCTCGCGCCAGTGGGGGCGATTCAAACAGCTAAAACTTATTTTACTGAAGTTATAAGAGAGTCAACAAATAATACTTTATTTAAAAAAGATCAGTCAGAAAATGAGTAATACAATTATCAAAAATTTAGCCATTGCGTTCATTGTAGGTTTTTTCTTTACTGCTTGTAGCACAAAGGAAAACAACAATAATATTACTGTTCATAGCGGGACTAAAAAGGATAGCATTCGTTTAATCAATGTGTTTTTCTCTAAATACAAAGAAGATCCTCATTCGGCTTTAGATACTTTGTTAGCAGGCAATAAGTTTATTGATAAAAACAGTCCACAGATAATTGAAATGAAACAACAATTGACTGAGCTAATTCCGCAACTTGGAGAGTATTATGGCTATGAATTAATTACAAAAAATACAGTAAGCAGTAGATATGTTCTTTACAGTTATATTGTTTACTATGAACGACAACCCATTAGATTCAATATTGTAGTATACAAAATACCAAATGAGGAGTGGAAGGTTCAGAATTTTCAATTTGATGTCAATTTATTAAATGAGTTAACCCAATCGGGTCAAATTTATTTTTTGAATAAAATATTTCAATAATGGGTAATGTTCCAAGCCCCCCACTGGCGCGAGCGTCTCGCTCGTGCCAAATAAATTTAGCTGTATAGTCCATCTAATATAATTACTTCTTTTTCATAATCAAGCTGCATATAATTGCGTGCGCTGCTGTATTTCCAATCCTCGGGGTTTAATACAAAACCTGCTTCTACAGGATTGTAATGCAGATAATCTAATTTTTGTTTTGCTATTGCGGGAGTGAGCAGCGCAATAGGGTGATTATCCTGCTGCCATAGCTGAAAACCCTTATTGTGTTTAGTTTTAGTTCCTGCCCGCTCCATCATCCAAAGCATCCATTCTTTGCGGCTTTCAGAAATATTATCTCGTATTTGTATTCTTAAGCTGCGCGAGGTAAAGCTTTTAAAGTCGCGCATAATATCGGGTAGCGGCTCTTTGCTACTGCCGATGATTAAATGCAGGTGGCTCGGCATAATACAGTAAGCATATAGCTCAAGCCCTTTGTTTTGCTCGCAATAAGTAAGGCTTTCAAAAATAGTTTTGCAGTATTCGGTTCGGGTAAATAAATCTATCCAGTAAACAACTGCAAAACTTACAAAGTAAAGCTGGCTGTTATCGCTGAATTTGTACTTGCTGCTCATGCAACTCAAATGTAGCTTATTTTATTTGGCACGAGCGAGACGCTCGCGCCAGTGGGTTGAGTAAAAATGCACTCGGACGGGACATTACCTAATCTGAACATTACCACCAATCACAATTTCAAAATTGTCAAGTCTAAAAACACGCCCATCATCTGACTTTGATGAACCACAAAGAATATTTTTGAAAATAATTTTATAACATTCTCCATTTTTTAAATCTTTAAGCATCATCATATCTCTAAATTCCTGAGCATTTAATATGTTTGAAGTTACGACATAACACCTCTCATTGTTTTCATTACTTTTTTTTACACATGCAAAACAAGATTTAACAGAATAATTATTGTTTTTCTTGCCTTTTTTATCAACCAAAATTACTTTTACAAATTCATCTTGATTTAAGTTACCTTCTATTTTAACTTCGAGCATAGGTTGTAGGATAAAAACATTCAAAAAAAGAAATAGAAGCATATCCATAAAATATTACTTTAATTTTTTTATTCTATCTATTTTCTATATCTCCCACTGGCGCGAGCGTCCGCTCGTGCCAAATAAATTTAGCTGTATAGTCCATCTGATATAATTACTTTTTTTCATAACCGTCATTCGGAAATAACCCACTGGCGCGAGCGTCCGCTCGTGCCAAATAAATTTAGCTGTATAATCCATCTGATATAATTACTTTTTTTCATAACCGTCATTCGGAAATATCCGGTAAACAACTGCAAAACTTACAAAGTAAAGCCGGCTGTTATCGCTGAATTTGTACTTGCTGCTCATGCAACTCAAATGTAGCTTATTTTTTATTAGGCACGAGCGAGACGCTCGCGCCAGTGGGGGACTTATCAGGTTTTGTTACTTTATCTTTTTATTTTAAAGTAAAAAATCTGCTTTTGCCTGACAGATACCAAATGACCTTCCTTTTGGGCAGGCTCTATTAACGGCATTGACGTTATAACCCTTAACAACTCTTTGGTGCATAATTTACACTTCTTAGGCATTTCTATTAAGTCAATACTTCTTACATATCCCTTGCTGTTTATAACATAACTCAAAATGATTTTTTCATCTTCATTCATATCCTCTTTCCACTTGATGTTTTGGTAAACAAAATCTTCAATCGTGACCCTCTGCCCGTTTACATACAACTTCGGCAAGCTGTCAACTTGATAGCTTTCATATATAGTGTCGGGGCTTGCCTGTTGTGAATATGACGACAGGTAACCCTTAATAAATACAACTATAAAGAAAAACAGCTTCCTCATATTTATTTTTGATGCTTCTGATAGTTATCCTTTGACTCTTTTACCCTGTCTTTTATCTGATGCTCTAATTCGTGATTATAGCCTGGATTTTCTGGTGTCCATCCTCCCACTGGCGCGAGCGTCCGCTCGTGCCAAATAAATTTAGCTGTATAGTCCATCTGATATAATTACTTTTTTTCATAACCGTCATTCGGAAATATCCGGTAAACAACTGCAAAACTTACAAAGTAAAGCCGGCTGTTATCGCTGAATTTGTACTTGCTGCTCATGCAACTCAAATGTAGTTTATTTTTTATTAGGCACGAGCGAGACACTCGTGCCGGTGGGTGAAAATAAAATAATTGATGAGTGCCGAAGTAATACATGAATGATAACCAATCAATAAAAGAATTGGCGGGGATATTGTTTTAATAAATCAAAATTCTATATTTGCGCTCCTTTTTTGAAGGATAAAGACAAAAACTAATATTTTATGAATCCGATATTGAAAGACGTTGCCGATACACTTTTTGCAGAAGCAAAGAAACATCCTGACTTCAAAGCAGGTGATAATGTTACTGTTTCATACAAAATTACTGAGGGCGCAAAAGAGCGTATCCAGGAGTTTCGCGGTGATGTAATTCAGGTTCGTGGCGAAGGCACTACCAAATCTTTTACCGTGCGTAAATTGTCGAACGGTATTGGTGTTGAGCGTATTTTTCCGCTTAGCTCACCGTTTGTGGACAACATTACCGTAAACAAATCGGGTAAAGTGCGCAGAGCTAAATTGTTCTACCAGCGCGACCGTAAAGGTAAAGCATCCCGTATTCAGGAGAAACGCGGTGCGGTAGCAGAAAAAGTTGCTTAATCATTATCAATAAATATTCCCTGAAGGCTGTTTCTGACGAGGCAGCCTTTTTTTGTTTTGAAATACTGTCATTTATCGTTCAATTAGTGGCGTGCAAAATCAATCGGCAAAACTTACTTCTATCTTTAATTATTGCGTGGCAAACGGATTTCCATTTGCATTTTACAAACTGCCGCAGCAAGAAGCGGTTTATGTTGTTGCGCAATTGTCTAAGGAGTTGAATGTAATCTCGAATTTCAATGATTTATTAAGTGAAGAAGGGTTTATTGCAGCTCCTTTTCAGCCCGATGAACACACGCCTTTGGTATTGATAAAGCCCGAACTTTTCGGCAAGGTGCAGGATGTGGTTTGGAATGAAAATACGCCTGATGATGTCAGCTATTCTGTAAAGAGAAAAGTGCGCGTGATGTCGAAAAAATCTTTCAGGTTGTATGTTGAAAGAGCTAAGCGAAAAATAAAGAAAGAGAGCTTTGAAA